>WRCR01000017.1 GCA_009783865.1 Planctomycetaceae bacterium
ATAGATGGTCATTCTTCACACCGACCAAAGTGCTGCGCCGATATTTACATCGAAATACCTTACGCCGAAGATTTACCACAGGCAATGCGCAGACGCTCCCTAACGGAAGCCCGCAGTACTTCATTACCTTTGGTTTCCTTCACTCGGCAAAGCCGTTGGTCTGTAAAGTCAACCAATCCACCACTAGGCGGCTATTGAATTGCTGACGAACTCTTAATTCATTCCATCCGGCAACGTACCGGACAGGTATTTTTAATTACGAAATTAGTGTACCATATTTTTTCGCCGATTGCAATAGACGAGAAATTTATTCTCAAGTTCGAGCCGCCGAAGTGCCGAAAGTACGCAACGACGGAGTATTTTTATGTCAGAAACGATACGGATATTTTCAGTGCGGTACTTTTTGACGGCGGTTCTTTCTGCTGTTCTGGTGTTTTCCGTTTCAGGTGTGCCGGTTCAGGCGCAAACACTGCCGGACGGGCTGAATCCCTACAGCGACATCGTACCTGCGGGAATCACCATTGCTAACCGCAAGGTGTATCGGCAAGCGTTCAGCGAATTAGCCCGCGACCGCTCTTATTACGGTTATCAGCAGGAATATGGGGTGCAGGCGCAAGTTCCGACTTCAAAGACGTTTCACGTCGAATTCGTCGGACGCGGAACGGAAATCCAGCCAAACGAACCGCTTTTAGGACTGCCGCTCGATAAATACGGTTTGCAGTCCTACGGCTTTCGGGCAGGCGGACTTATAAGGTCGACACCGTGCGACGCTTTCGGTATTGTATTCGGCTATGAGCGCGGATTCTTCCGAAACGAGTACAATTTGCAGAATATGTTCGCTCCTTACCGAGATGATATGGACCTCGGCTTTCCCGAAATAAACGATTATACATTTATCGAAGAGAGAAATTCAACCCGCTTTGACGATTATTGTTTCGGCGTGTACTACGGGAAAATAATTCAGAAAGATGTTGAGTTCCGTTCTTACATCGGCGGTGAACATCTGCGGCATAACACCAAAAGAAATGACCAGAATAATGCTTATAATGCGGTCTACGAAGGTTCAAACTTTGAATTAAATCTCGAACTGTCAAGAAGCATCCGCCGCTGTCCGCAAGGCGTTGTTTTCCGTCCATACATCGGAGTTGATGTTGAACATACAATGCTTGAAGCAGGAACGGAACAAAACATCGGTACCTTATTCCGTTATTACGAAAGAACATATCTGTCACAATTGTTTATGCGGCTTGGTCTTGATTTGGAAAAGCGATGGCGGCGTTTGGAAACACATGGCGGAATCGGTCTCACCACGCTGATGCTGGGTAATACCTGTGCTAAAACAAACACGTTATATCCCGCCATTGACGGCGGAATTGAATATCCTATTTCAACCACACGGCTTGGACGCTTTTCGTTAAATTTCAAAGCCGGCGGAAATTTGTATCTGAATCAGGCGAGGACGCAATCGCTTTATGTTGAATACTTTGCGGATATACATACAGACCGCACCGGCAGTCCCGCTGTTCATACCGGTTCATTCGGTTACGCTGTCCGATATTGAGGTTTGCGTTGTTCCTTACTTAAACAGCAAATCGTTGCATTTTTATCACTAGAGTTGTTCGGGAACCGGCAATCCTGCGTTGGCGGGAATCCAGAGGAACTGGTATAACCTTTTACGTCTAGATTCCCGCTTTCGCGGGAATGACGGTTTTGGAGTTTCCGAACAAAATAACCTCAGTAGCCCAAAGCGTCTCACACCGACAAATTAATTACCTAATTATTTATATGGTCATAAAATTAGGTTTGATTTCGGACGGCATTCATTGCTACTTAGGTTTTTTAGTTAAGGAAAATTAGGTTCACTTGGCAAACTTCAACTATTTCCGTGTTATCTATTTTTCTAACTTTAATCTCCGTGTTTTCAGTGGTTAATGGACCCAAAGTTTTACAGTTTGCGTTCTTTATCTGAGTTTTTCTTCAGAGCATCACGGGCTTGCTTGACAAGTTCTTCAGCCCAAGGGCGGTCTTTGTAAAGTTCAATTAATCCTCTGTAAATTGCTGCCGAATGTTCCGGTGTGGTTTTTTCCAACTGCCGCGCTTCGGAAAGCCGCTGTTCCAACAGATGTTTTTGGTCGGCGATTATTGACGAAACATCGTTTTCTAGTTTGCGCAGCCGCTGTCTGGCAACTTCGAGACATTGATTCGGACGGGACGGACGGGAACGCTGTCTTTCGCCGGAACTTGAATTGCTTTCATTTCCGTATAAATCAAGCAGTGCTTGCAGTTTAATTACTGTTAATTCAGGATTTGTTTTTACCGTTGCAACGGCTTCAAGATAATCCCGCTCGATGGGAATCAGTTTTTGCATGCCTGTCAGTTGCAGACGGCGTTCCAATTCCCTTTCCTTATTCACCAAAGCAAGTTGGTCTTCCAAAAAACGGACTTGTTCCGCCTTCGGGTGGTTTGGGTAAAGTTCCAGAAAATCTTTTATGTCTTTAGAAACTGACGGCGGGGCTTTTGGTAATTCAATAGAATCGTCTTCCGACTGTTTTTGGACTAACTGCTCGTCGTTGATGTTAAGGGCGGCGGTAATTCTTTTGTAAAGTTTGTCCGGCGGTATCGACTGTATAGAATACCAGACCGCAACGCCGATTAAAATCAAACTGATAGAGGCAAATATAATTTCCAACGAAATGGCAGGACGTTTTTCCCTGTTAGAGTCGTACGATTCATATTCCTTGTCATCAATTTTGACAAATCGGCTCGATAATTCCGGCGTAGACGTAGTTTGTGATGACGCTTTTTCAGTGACATGCTTGTTGGAACTGTTTTCGTAGTGAGATGTCTGCGAAGAAGGTCCGCTGTCATTTTTCAGTCCATACGTATCCGGTTCTTTGTTCTGCGGTGCTTCCGCATTTTTACTCAATTCTGCACTGGAATGTTCGCTGGTCGGAACAGGCGGCGGTCCCTGTAATTTAGAATCCGAAATTTTCTCATCGGTTTCGCGTAATAAGCCGTTGTCTTGCGATGTATCGCTTTTCGGTGCTATTCCGGTTGCTAATGAAAAATCACCGGTTGCTGCGTAATGGTCTGCACCGTATTGAATCAACGTAGGATTTACGGTGTCACCGCCTTGTTGCCCAAAGGAATCCGCCAAAGAAGTGATATTGGTTTTCTTCGGAATCGGCGGTGCAGGCGGCATATCTTCGCGGTTATCCTGACGGCTGCTTTCCTGTCCGCCGGAATCTATTCCTGCTTTGCCTAAACCAGAGGGGCGTTGAAAAACATCCGGCATTTCTGCCAAGGGCTTGACGGTAATCAGTTCCGGTGAACCGATGAGGGCTTGCAGCAGGGACTGAAAACGTTTTGTGAGAAGATACATGTTGGCAGGACGCTCTTCCGGATTTATTTTCAGCATATCGAAGATTATTGTCTCCAATTCTTCTGGAACGTCTGTCCGAAAATCGTGGAACCTCTCCATTGTACCGGATTGATGTTTTCGGACTACTTCAACAAGATTTTTTGCTGAAAACGGCGGCTTGCCGATAACCAGTGCATATAAGACCGCTCCGAGAGAATAAATATCGCTTTTATATCCCAGCGGCGCAGCGAGTGCCTGTTCGGGCGACATATATTCCAGCGTTCCGACAACGGAATTGATTTCGGTCAACCGCTGTGAACCGAAGTATTGGGCTATGCCGAAGTCGGAAAGTTTAACTTGCCCGTTTTCGTCCAGCATAATGTTGGCGGGTTTAATATCACGATGTGTTATGCCGCGGTCATGCGCGTGTTTGAGAGCAAGCGACATCACGAGTCCGATTTTTGCAACTTCGTACCATTCAAATACTCGGCGTTTCTTTAGTTCCTGATACAAACTTTTTCCCTGTACGTATTCCATTACGTAGTACAGCAGACCGGCTTCTTCCCCGAAACCGTAGAGCCGGACAATGTTGGGATGCCGCAGATGTTTTAGTGTATCAATTTCTAATTCAAATCGGCTGTGCAATTCTTCGTTGTCTTCGAGGGTTGACAATAGTACTTTAACTGCGACTACATCGCCGGTTTTTTCGTCAACACCTTGATAGACCGCACCCATTCCGCCGCGACCGAGTATGGTGCCGATGTTATAGGGTCCAAGTTTTTCCGGCTGCATCATGATTAAAATCCTGAAATTTGCGAAACACAATCCTCGTTATGATATATTTTTGATTGGCGTTTGTCAAGCCGGTTAGCCGGCGGTTCGTAGAACCGCCCAAAAAACACCGCTTGCATTTTTTTTCGTTTTTTGCGATAATATACAGTGTCATCGGATTCCATAGCCGTTATTATCCCTGAAATAGGAGAAAAAATGCAGAAGTCCCATAGTTTATTATCATTAACCGTTTTGTCTTTAGTTGCTCTTGCTCCGTTTAACTGTGAACTTGCCGCCGATTACAAGGGTCCAATTGGGTTAACCCCGGCAAAAGACGGCAGCGTTATCTACGTTGTGAATTACGACGCAAACGAGATTGCCGTTCTCAACATTGCCGACAATAAAATTGTCCGCTCGTTTCCGGTCGGGAAAAATCCCACTTCGGCAACACTTTCTCCTGACGGTAAAACGCTTTACGTCACGGCAGGAAATGACAAAGGTATTATTCAGACGATAGACATAGCAGCCGGTAAAGTCGTGAAGGAAGCCGCCGCCGGTCATACGCCGACTGCTTCGGCAATTACGCCGGACGGCAAGAAACTGCTCGTGACCAACCAATTCAGTACCGATGTCTGGGAATACGACCTGCCGGACTTCAAGTTGGTCAAGAAAGTCAAAGTCGTCCGTGAGCCGCGGGGAATTGTCATCACACCGGACGGAAAGAAAGCGTTGGTGATTAACTCCATTCCGAATGATGTCGGCAATATACCGGAAGACGAAAATGCTCTCATTGATGTTGCCGCAGAGGTTTCCGCCGTCGATATTGCATCGGGACAAGTCAAAAATATCCGTCTTCCAAACGGCAGCGGAAGTTTTCACGGTGTCTGCATTTCACCGGACGGAAGATATGTTTATCTGACGGAAATACTTGCCCGCTTTCAGATGCCGACCACGCAGGTTGAACGCGGCTGGATGAACACCAACGGTATCGGAATCATCGACACAACGAAACTTGATGACGAAAAAGGCGGCTTCGCACACACCGTTCTTCTCGATGACGTTGACAAAGGTGCCGCAAATCCTTATGGAATAACGACTTCCGCTGACGGAAAACAAATATTCGTTGCCGTCTCCGGTACAAGTGAATTGATAGTTGTTGATGCTGTCAAAATGCATGAGAAACTTGACTCACCGGCGACGAAGGAAGACAAAACCGAAGTCGCCAATCATTTAGCGTTCCTTGTCGGAATGAAAAAACGCATCAATTTGGCAGGGCAAGGTACAAGACCTGTTGCGGTGGTCGGCAATAATGTTTATGTCGGCACATATTTCAACGATACGATTCAAAAAATCGAATTCTCGGAAGCGGGTATTCCGAAGATAACCGAGATTCCGCTTGGTCCCAAACCGGAGTGGACAGCAGAACGGCGCGGGGAAATTTACTGGTCAGACGCTTCGCTGTGTTTTCAGCAGTGGCAGAGTTGCGCAAGTTGTCATCCCGACGCAAGAATGGACGGTTATAACTGGGACTTGCTCAACGACGGTATGGGCAATCCTAAAAACGCAAAGAGTTTGCTTTTGGCAGATAAGACCCCGCCGTCTATGTGGGAAGGGGTTCGGGATAATCCAGAACGGGTAAGCAGAACAGCGCAGGACATTTACGGCAAAGATGTAGATAAATGGGACACGAAAACAATGGGCATTGAATGTGTCCGCAGCGGTTTCAGATTTATTCTTTTCACACCGCCGGACGAAAATGTCTGTAAAGACATTGACGCATACATTCGTTCACTTAAACCGGTGCCGAGTCCCTATCTTGTGAACGGCAAATTGAGCGAAAAGGCAGAGCGGGGTAAGAAAATCTTTGAAGACCCGAAAGTCGGCTGTGCGGAATGTCATCCAGCACCGCTTTTCACTGACCTCAAGATGCACGATGTCAATACGAGATGCTATTACGACTACAAAGACAATTTTGATACGCCGACACTGGTTGAGGTCTGGAGAACCGCCCCGTATATGCACGATGGACGGTACATCAATATGAAAGACGTTTTCACCAAAGGCAAACACGGTGATGTCCGAGGCAACATCGAAGGTCTTTCGGAAGCGCAGATAGACGATTTGGTGGAATACATTTTATCGCTGTAATTATGTTAAACATACCTGTACATCTCGCATCCCGCAGTTATGACATCAAAGTCGGAGAAGGAATTCTCAGTTCCGCCGGCAGTGTTCTTGCCGCACTTGGAAAGGAACAAAAAATTTCACGGGCGGTCATCATTACCGATGAGAACGTTTGTAAATTCGGTTATGCGGAAACGGTTTATGATTCTATTTTAGATGCCGATTTGTCATGCTCACTAATTTCCATACCGGCAGGTGAGCAGAGCAAGTGCGTTCATGAGGCAGAGTATCTTTGGAATACGCTTTTAGAATTAGGTGCCGACAGAAAGAGCGTTGTCATAACAGTCGGCGGCGGTGTTGTCGGCGACCTCGGCGGTTTCGCTGCCGCAACTTTCGCAAGAGGGATTCGGTTCTTTCAGATACCGACAACGCTTCTGGCGCAGGTTGACAGCAGTGTCGGCGGTAAAGTCGGAATTGATTTGCCGCTTGCAAAGAATATGGTCGGGGCGTTTCATCAGCCGCTTGGTGTGCTGGTCGATGTTGACGTTCTGCAAACCTTGCCGGAAGAGCAGTATCTTTGCGGCTTGGGCGAAGTCGTGAAATATGCCGTTTCGCTGGATGCGGAACTATTCCGCTTTCTTAAAGACAATGCCGAAAAGATAAACCGGCGCGATAGAACGGTGTTGCAGCAAATCGTTGCCGACTGCTGCCGAATCAAAGCGGCAATAGTTGCGGATGACGAGCGGGAAACAACCGGTCGGCGCGCCTTGTTGAATTACGGGCATACTTTCGGACACGCCTTTGAAATTATGAGCGGTTTCACGCTGCTGCATGGTAAGGGTGTTGTGCTGGGCTCAATCTGTGCCGCTAAACTTGCTGTCAAGTTGGGAATGATAAACGAAGCACTTTTTGAACAGCATTTGGAGTTGTTCCGCTTGTTGAATCTGCCGTTCGAATTACCGGCGGATATTGATTGGGACAGATGTTTTGCACTGATGAAGCACGACAAAAAAGCGGAATTCCAAAACGTTAAATTCGTTTTACCGACCGGGTTGGGAACTTGCGTTCTCAAGGAAGTTCCTGATTCAACCCAGACGCTGTTCGGCCCGCAGTAAAAGCCAGAGGAAAAACGGACCGCCCAGCAAACCGGTGATGATGCCGACCGGCAATTCCGTCGGATAAACGGCAATTCGTCCCAGCGTATCACAAACCGCCAGAAAGATTCCGCCGCCCAAAAATGAAACCGGTACAAGACGCTGATGGTTTGCTCCGACCAGCAATCGGGCAATATGCGGTACAACCAATCCGACAAAACCGATGGGACCGCATACCGCAACCGCCGCGCCCAGCATCAGCGTTACACTGAAAAAGAGGATATTCCGCAATCGAAACATGTCAATGCCGAGTGACTGCGCTCT
Organism: Planctomycetaceae bacterium; assembly: GCA_009783865.1. GTDB lineage: Bacteria > Planctomycetota > Planctomycetia > Pirellulales > Thermoguttaceae > WRKP01. The sequence continues at coordinate 7,675 of WRCR01000017.1, forward strand.
GCTGTTGCCGGTTACGATGATGTTTAATTCCCGCGATAAAAACAGCAGGAACAGAAAGAAGGCGAACACTATCGGTGCGAGGAAAATCCAATCGCTGCGTTGAGCATTTTGAACACCGCCCATTGTCCAGCGTAGGATTTGCAGTGCGTCGTGTCTTGCCGACAAGTATTGAATCAAGACAATCAAACCGGCAAAAAAAAAGTTGACGGCAACGCCTGCCAGCAGCATCTGATTGGAAGATGAGTCCCGAGAAGAACCGAGAAGATAAACGAGAAGCATCGAAAGTGCTGCGCCGGTAAATGCTCCCAGTGAAACCCAAGGTAATTCAGCGGTTATTCCGATGCTAATTCCGAAGAGTGTCAATGTACTTCCGGCAGAGACGAAAAACTTCAGAGCGATTGCTGCGCCGAGTGATGCTCCGCTTGCAACGCCGAGTGTGTAAGGAGTAGCGAGCGGGTTGCGGAACAATGCCTGAAAGACCAAGCCGCCGAGCGCGAGTCCGCCGCCTGCAAGAAGGGCAAGAACGGTGCGGTCGAAACGGAGATAATACATCGGAGAACGAAACGGAAGATAAAACGTCTTGCCGAACATCGGCAGTGCAAAGAGACAGAAAATCACCGCAAGAAAAAGGAATAACAAAAAAGCACGATATTTTCCGGCAGAAATCATTGCGCTGTTATATCAGAAAAACTGAGAACATAAAAATCGTATTTAGCCGGTACTCCGGCTCTTCTCACCATTCCTTTGCGGTAAATCCTTCCGGCGGTGTGACAATGTTGACGGCTTTACCGGATTGGACGATGACGTACATTCCGTTTTCATGGGCAAACTGTGCGGCTTCGCCCATGATAACCGCACCGGCAACCGCTCCGACATAACGCTGTGTTTTACCGATACCGCGTGCGTCGGCATAACGCCGGTATTTCTCTATCCGCTCAATGTGTTTGCGGACATCTGCCGTTTCCAGTGTGGTCTTGACTTCAATCAAAATTGCAACTTCGCCGTCGTCCAACAGCAAGTCAATTTCTCCGCTGATGCCTAATTTCTTTATCTCGAAGAATTTATGCGGGCTGCATCCGGTAACGTCATAGTTCAGTGTCTGGAACTTTTCAATGATGTTTCCGGCGACCATATTCTCGACAATTTTGCCAATGCGTGAACCGAGTTCCGAAATCTTCTTACTGGTTTTTTTCATCTGCTCGGCGGTCTCTTGAATCTTTCGGTCGGTTTCTTGAAACTTTCGGTCGGTTCTTCGCGACATACGTCTTATATTCCGGTCGGTTTCCCGGATCATTTCAAGAACACCTTCGTAAGTCAACGGTTTTTGTTGTTCTGACATGGCTATTCCCCTTTGTTAATATGCTCCTAACTCGCCTCCATTGTACCACATTTTTTGGCAGTACGCAAGGCAAACCCTTGCGGACATGTGGAACGTTGCGTAAAATACACCGCTATACTATCGCCGACTTCGATAAACGGATAATCACTAAACAAAGACAGTGCCGTCCAATGAGTAATCTCATTTCTCTCGAAGATGCCTTCAAGATTATCGCTGCCGATTATCGGAAAAAAGCGAGATGGAAAGTTTTCCGAATGACGCTTGGATGCGGTATTATTCCCGCATTTTTTCTTTTGATAGCAATATGTGCGTTCGTGGCAGCGTTAATGAACCAAAAGTTCTCTCCATTTATGGCAGGTCTCGCTCTATTGGGATGCGCTATACCCCCAAGTGTGCTCATATATGTGATGATTAGAGACGAAAGAAACAGAAAACAGTACCGGTTGACAATATTGAAAGAAAGCCCTGAATCGTTTTTCTGTGCCAGCGAATTGGAAAAATATGGTTTTTATGAATTGGCTCTCAAAGTGTACGATAAATGTCTGGAAAAACAGTTTAAGGAATCACGTAAACGCACCGATGAATTGGCGAGTTTTTTCGAGGAATATAACGCACAAACACCGTTTGTGGGTGAGTTTCCACGTCCCGTGCCGAAATTCGTCAACCATGATTTGGGCGAATTTGACAGTATTATTGCCGGACGAAAACAATGTCTTCTCCAACTCGGTCGTGAGAAAGAAGCCGAGGCGGCAGCCGCTCAACGTGCCGTGATAGAAATAATCGAAAACGAAGGAAAACAATTAACGAAAAAATATTGGGAGATAGAAGAGGAAGAAGATTACGATTGAAGACACCTCCGGCGGGCTTAACCCCGCCGCTCTGATTGTTATTTTCGCAATCGGACAATTGCGGCCCTGTTCCCGCTAATTCATTCCTCCAAAACCGCAAGCGCAATCTCAACACGCCCCATTGGCGCGCTAACCTGAATGCCAGAAACAAACGGTTTTACTGCCGCTATCATCTCCCTTGCGATTTCAATACCGACCTTTAACTGTTCTTCCCGCGGCTGCTTTGAAACCCGCTGCATCCGGTTCATCGTTTCGTCCGGTACTATCACGCCCGGCACTTCATTCTGCATGAACTCCGCATTGCGATAACTCGACAAGGGCCATATCCCCGCTAGTATCGGGATATTCAAATCCTTCACTTCTTCAAGTATGCGGACTAAAGCGTAAGGGTCAAACACCGGCTGCGTGATGGCATATTCGGCACCGGCATCAACCTTCATTCGGAATCTTTCGATTTCCCGTTTCCGGTCAAGCGAAGTCGGGTCGAGACCGACACCGACAACAGCACCGGTCGGCTTGCCGATGGCTTGTCCGCCGATGTCAACACCACGATTTAACCGCCGCTGCACCGCACACATTCCGACAGAGTCCGTATCAAACACGCCGGTTGCGTTAGGATAGAAGCCCAACTTCGGCGGGTCGCCCGTTATGAAAAGCAAGTTGCGGATTCCAAGCGCGGCACAGCCGAGCAAATCCGCCTGCATACCGATAAGATTTTTATCGCGGCAGCAGAAGTGCAGAATCGGTTCGATACTTGCCTCCCGCTGAATTGCCTGCGCAACTACCAGCGGTGAAATACGGGAACTTGCCCGCGGTCCGTCAGGTATGTTGACTGCATCGACACCGCAGCGGTGAAGTTTCCGGCTCTTTTCGATTATATCCGAAAGGTCATAGCCGCGCGGCGGTACCAATTCGACCGTCGTCAGAAATTGTTTATGCGCTAACTTCCAACCCAAACGGGAACGCTCCGCAAGCGGCATTTCCGGCTGCTCAACAACTTCCGGTTGAACTTCTTTGATGACGCTCTTCGCTGAACGCCCTTTGGCAAGCGGCTTAATACTCTTTGCGATTTCCCGAATGTGTTCCGGTGTCATACCGCAGCAGCCGCCGACCGCTGCCGCACCGAGAGCGACCATTCGCATCGCATACGTCGCAACATATTCCGGCGAACAATAATACAAGTTGCGTCCTTCAAACTCCTTCGGAATACCCGCATTGGGCTGCACTATGAGCGGCAGTTCCGATAACTTGACCGCCTCTTCAACTGCCTGTAAAAGTCCTTCGGGACCGCTGCCGCAATTCATTCCGAAAGCGGTTAAATTGCTTTTAACCGGGGGACAGTTTTTAACCGGGGGACTTAGGTCCCCCGCTCTTTCAAGTGATGCTCTTTCAAACGGTGCAAAGAGCCGCAAGAGCGGTTCGCCGGATATGGACTCCATGGTATGCTGTTGATTCCCTGCTGAAACCGCATACGAAAGAACAAACGGAATCTCCGGTCTCTTACTCATCACAGCGGCACAGCGTTCCGCCGCATTGCGGGAAGGCAGCGTTTCAAACAACACGAAATCAATACCGCCTTCAACGAGAGCATCAATTTGTTCCAGCGCAATGTTTTCCCATTCGCTTTCGGAATAAGAACCCGGCGGTATCGGACCGATTGAACCCGCCACAAACAAGCGCGGTGAACCCTCCGGTACATCATCGGCGACTTTACGGGCTATTGCCGCTCCGGCTTTATTAATCGCGGTGACTTGTGCCGAAACGCCGTATTTATCCAAGTGCGGACGATTTGCACCGAAAGTGTTGGTCGTCAGTACATCAGCACCGGCATCCTTATATGAACGCAGAATCTCTTCGATAAGTTTCGGCTCGGTCAGATTCAACTCATCGAAACACCGGTTCGTGAAAATATGATGCCGATAAAGTTCCGTTCCCATAGGTCCGTCAAAGACGAGAACGTTATCCTGTAATGCTTCGGCAAATGATTTAGTCATGTTTGTCTCCGTGCAGTTTTTCCTTGATAACTTTCAAACGTTTGATTAACTCCGATTCAAATCCTCTGTCAAACGGGCGGTAATACTCCCGCTCTACTCCGAGATATTCTTGAGCGGCAATGCCGTCTTGAAATTCGTGAGCATATTTATATTCCTTCTTCTGCGTTGAAGAAGCGTTATGCGGGTCACGCAAATGTTTCGGCACCGGTACAACTCGTCCCGCCATTACATCATCTTTGGCTTCGTAAATTGCAGTTGTGGCGGCATTGGATTTCGGCGCGCAGGCAAGATAAGTCACCGCTTGCGCCAGATTGAGTTGACATTCCGGCAGACCGGCAATCTCGCAAGCATGCGCAGCGGCAACCGCAAGCGGCAGTGCAGCGGGGTCAGCGTTGCCGACATCTTCGCTGGCAAGAATCACGAGCCGGCGCGCAAGAAACCGGACATCGTCGCCGCCGGTCAACATTTTCGCAAGCCAATAGATTGCCGCATCGGGGTCGCTGCCGCGAATACTTTTGATTAACGCACTGATTGTATCGTAGTGAGAATCGCCGTCTCTGTCGTATGCAACGGCTTTCCGCTGAACGGACTCTGCGGCAAGTTCGCGGGTGAATTCGATGAGGTCCGAACCGTTATTTGTTTCTTCAATGGTTGACAGCACCCCGATTTCCAAAGCGGCAAGAGCGCGGCGGGCATCGCCTTCGGAAATGTCAGCGAGGAAGTCGAGAGCGTCTTCGTGCAGATGAATTTTGTATTTGCCGAGACCGCGTTTCTTATCAACCGCCGCCCGTTTGACAAGCGTTTTAATATGTTCGCAGGAAAGAACCTCAAACTGAAACAATCTGCTGCGGCTCAACAAGGCATTGTTGATTGTGAAGTACGGATTTTCCGTTGTTGCGCCGACGAGAATTACGATGCCGTTTTCGACATCGGGCAGCAGAACGTCTTGCTGCGCTTTGTTAAAGCGGTGTATTTCGTCAATGAAGAGCAGTGTCCGCTGTCCGCTGGATGAAAGATTATTTGCGGCTTCGTTGAGAATTTCCCGCAGTTGTTTTACGCCGTCGGATACCGCACTGATTTGACGAAAAAGGCGTTTGCCGGTATGAGCGAGAATGTAAGCGAGCGTTGTTTTTCCGGTGCCGGGAGGTCCGAAAAAGATAACGGAGTCAAGCCGGTCAGCCGCAAGCAGCCGCCGCAGTAATTTTCCTTCGCCGAGAAAGTGTTCTTGTCCGATGAAGTCGTCAAGTGTTTGCGGACGCATTCTGACTGCAAGCGGCGCAGCACTCAATCGGTTCTCTTTTTCTTCGGCATCGAAAAGTTTCATTGCTTTTATTATGATAAACAGATAATTTAGCCGGTACTCCGGTTTACGTTCTCCGTGTATTTCCGTACCAGATAATCTGCATACGCGGACAATAATGATAGCCGTGTTTTTCACAATACGGAACAATCCACTCCGCTTTTGCCGCCATTACTTCGCTGTCCGTTGCCTGCGGCATGAAAAACACTCTGTCCGATATGACGTTTTTTAACTGCTTCAGATAATCCTCGGCTTCGTTCAAGTCGTCTGGTGTATCAATTACAAACTTTAGTTGGTAGTTATAGCGCAGAATGAGTTGCCGAATTACATCGGTATTCAGACAGTTTTGAACGTGGTGCTTCCGCAGTTTATCGTCGTCATCTGCCGGAAATGAATTACTTAACTTCGGGCTTATCGACATCAAATCGCAAAGCACCGGTGCGTCAATCGTGCCGGAGGTTTCAATCGTAACCTGATAATCGAATTCCTTCAGCAGTTTTGTGAGCGGAACAATTTCCGATGAAAGCATCGGTTCGCCGCCGGTTAAAACAACATTCGGCAAATCCAGAAGCATGACTCTACCGGCAATTTCTTCCGGCGAAAGGTCAGCACCGAGACCGTCACTCGCATCTTGTGCCCAAGCGTAAGATGTATCGCAATAGCAGCAGCGCAGATGGCAGCCCAATGTACGAACAAAGACGCTGTAATTTCCCGTCCAAAGTCCTTCACCTTGTCTTGATTGATATATTTCGAGAATCTGCATAATAGCGGTCCCCCGCTGTCTTTATTGAAAAATTCCATTCAAACAAGTAATTTAGCAGATTTTTGACGAAAAGGCAATAGAAAAAATTCAATTACAAGTCCGCCGCAATACAGATGGAAAATCACGGTTTCTTTTCAAACACTGCCGAAACAGTTCTGTTCGGCGCGATAAAAGAAATTTCCTTCTTATCCGGAGAAAGCGATACACGTAAACTCCGTAAAATGGTGTTATCGCTGCCCTGCTTCGATGGTATCAACTTGCGGAAAGACATTTCTCCCGTTGTTTTGTCAATACCCATTATGCCGGTTGAATAATACGGCGGTTCCTGCGGTTTGTTATTTATTACGTGGTCTGTTATTGAATAAGCGAACAGCAGCAGGGGACTTCCTTCCGGCACATTTTGCAGCATAAACCAATCGTCAATCGGCACCGGTTTTTGCCAGCATCTTTTTCCGTCCGGTTCGAACAGCATCAACGTTGCAGAGCCGACCATCCTGCTGGGTGTATTTTGAACAACATTGATATTGCGGCGGAATTTAACGCCGTCTTCATCCATTTGCTTTTGTTGAGTATCCACATTCCGTTTGTCCGTGAACATCACGAGATACTTTCCATTCACAAGTTTTACGTCAAGGTCGCAGTCCCACGATTCAACTGTTTTAAACTTCGAGAGCGGCAATTCTGCACCGGTGCGACGACCATTGTTGTCAAGCAGACCCAGCAACTCCCGCTGATTCAGCATGTCAAACATGTGCAGCGTTTTTTTATCCCACGACAACAGGGCTAACACCTGTCCATCAAGCACCGGACGAATTTGCGAATTATCTGATACATCACTCCAAATGCAGCGTACCGGCAAAGACGTTCCGTCCGCCGATGTTTGAGGCGAAAATAAGTCCCGCAAGTCCGCCGTATTTATCTGAAAACGCCGCCTGTTTTGTTTCCATTCGTCTTTCATGAATATCAAATGTGTGCCGTAAGCCCAGAAAACAGGCGACGGGACTTTCCCGCTTGTCAGAATATGACCGGTCTCCGGCGACAGTGCAACTGCCGTATGGGAATTCGGATAATAGATAAACAGATTTTCACCTTCTCCAAGCAGCGAACAGGTCTGATGCGTCAATTCGCGGCACCACATCATTCTACCCGTCATTGGGTCAAAACCGAAAACTCTGTCGGTTTCTATGCAGCAGATAACTTTATTAGAAACGAATACCGATGAATCAGTAAACCAGCCGTACACATTGCCTAACTGACGGGAAGTGTACATTTCCTTTGCCGATTGGTGCATTATCATCCGTTTTGTCCATAGTACTTTCGGACTTGTTTCAGTATCCGCATTGTACGTATCTATTGCCAGGACGACATTTCCCTGCACTAAAATAAGGAGGTGCCCGCAGCCCTTCAGATAAACCTGCTGCGAGTTAAGTCCCTGTTTATAATGATTCATGTTGTCCGCAAAGAATCCGTAATCGATATAATCAGGCACGGCAGCGGACAAGTCCAATCGCCACCGCTCTTCGCCGAATTGATTCATACAAATCAGCGCGGGGGTGTTCCGATATGATATTTCCATTGTATATGAATAGGGCGCAAGGAACTGGGCATATCCGCCGATGAACGGAACAGTTGCCTGATTGCCGGCTTGTCTGCCGCCTTGCGATTTGAGTTGTGCCAAAATCCGCCGTGCAGCCGAATTGCGGACATTTTCGTCTTGATTAGTTTCGGCAGTTGTATCGGCACTGTCCCGAAACACCGGATTCTCCGTATTCCAGCGAAACACTTCGGCATCATACTTTTCGTCTTTTGCGTTCTTCGGTTTATACTGCAAAGACGGCGGCGGCAGCATTTTCTTTGCCGCTTCCGCTTTTTTCGTTTTTTCGTCTTCCGTTATGTTTTCTGTTTCCGGCAGCGGTACTTTTTTGTCCGGCGATGCTTCCGGCAGAATACGGAACACCGGTTTGCTTTCCAACAAATCCAAAGCCGTAAAAAGTTTGTTTTGCCGATACAGTTCCTGCAAAGCAGCATCCGCTTTTTCTGCAACCGGCTTTGAACGGAAGATATTGGCGAACAACTTCCAGCGATGTATCTCACCCGAATATGCGGGCGTATCCTGCTCCCGCCAAGGACGGGTTAATATGAGCGGAACCCGCTGATGTTCGGAATTTACCCGCTCAAGATTCGGCAGATATTCTTTCGGGTCTTTCCGTTCTTTTAACTGCTGAAAAAGCATTTCGGAAAAACGCTGCAAATCGTTTGCAAAATTCTCTGCGTTTGCCGCCGGTTTTTGTGTCATCATTAAACCCAATACGCGGTGCAGTTCCGAACTCAATTCCGGCTCCGTTTTAACCTGAACGGAATGGTCTAATTCAAGACATATAACTTTTTTTAATACATCGATAAAAGCATCGGAGCCGCCTTCTTTGAAAGCACCGGCGGCGCGGGAAAACAACACTGCGGCGAGTTCTTCAGGAAATTCCGTCAGCGATTCCAATTCGGCAGCGGAGGATTTCCACTTGTTATAATCCGTTTGAATCGCTTGAAGCAAAGTGTTGCGAAGTCCGTCGGCAGCGGGCAATGACAATTTATCCGAGGATTTACTCAACTGATACGCACGGCGAAAATCGGCAGCAGCGGTTTCAATGTTTCCTTCTGCACGTTTGATTCTGCCGGACAAGATGAGTCCTTCTATGTCATCGGGATTATCTTTCAACCGTTTCTCCGTAACCGCTTTCAGAACATTCCATTGGTCGAAACCATACACCGCATTGGGGGAATATGAAAAGAAACGTCCGCGCAAGCCGATAAGATTACCTAGTTGCGCCTCCTTTGCAGTATCCATAACAAGTGATGATGCCCGACCGGCAATGCCATGCCGATTCGGCAAGACCGACATTTCATTTGGCGGCATGAAGTCCTGCGGTTCTTCGGTTGCCTCTGTTTTTTCCTCCGTCTTCTGCGGTTCACTATTTTTTGCGTTTTCCGAGACCGCATGGAGATTTCGGCATGAAATCAGGCGGACATCGCGGTTGTCAAAATCGATAATACCTAAAAACCCTTCGGAGAGCGGCAGGTAATATCTCGAACCGTCATATACACCGGTACCGGCTGGGCGCAAATTTTGCGGCAGTTGTATTCCAACTTCGACTTTTGAATCTGCCGACAGGGGTTTATTTGTGCTGCCCAATCTCGTTCCGTCTTTCATTGAGACCGGTATAATTCCCTGCGGCGCAACAATAAAACAGACCTCGTTTCTGATGCATGCAAGGAACAGCGCATTGCTGCGGTTAAACTCTTCGTTCTTCCACAGCAATTTGCCGGTGCTGCTGTCGAGGCAATATAAACCGGTATTGTCCGGCGGAGCAAATAACAATCTATTAGCGTCGGCAATCAAACAGGGAACTTGCCAGCCGGCTTTTTCAAACAGCCGTTTGAATTCATCGTTATTACCGTTTCGGGCGATATTAAAAAATTGATTTTGCCGGTTGCCGCCGCGCCTTTCCTCTTCCTGTACCGGTTTGACGTAACTGAAAAGCCACAGCGGAGAAAGCGAAACGGCATCCACGGCGGCTAGTGTTCCCGCACCGGTAGGACAATAGATAATACCGCCCTTTGCCGACGGTATTAAACCGTAATATCGGCGGTGCGCTTCGGATTCAATCGGCACTGATGCCTGCTGAAGCGGAAGTTGCGACAAGAGTTTTCCATTTTGTGCATCGAGAACAAGAACACGAACGATACTGTCTCTTTCGGCAATGCAGTAAAGTTTCCCTTGCAGCGGCAGCGGCGCACCAAGGAAATTGATTTCACTCATAAAAATGTCGTCAGCGTTGACAGCATTTTCCATATTGTCGGTATCTTGTTGTTCCCGTTCTGCCTGCTGATTTTGTTCTGTCTTCTGCTGATTTCTTTTCGCATTTTCCTGACGCTGTATTTCATCTCTTTGTTTGCCGAGTTCATTAAGTACTTTCTGGACGTAAGGAAACTTTCCCGCCTGCCAGGTAATTTTTCCGGTTTTAACATCGCGGGCTGTCAAAGTGTTGCCCTGTTTCGACAGCGGGTCTTCCGCGAATCTGTTGTTGCCGACATGTATTTTTTGCTGCCGGATATTGCCCCCGAAATTCGGCTGCACCATCGGGTCAAGTCCTTCCACGAAAAAAACCTTGGTCCCATCGCTGCTCATTTGATTCATAGCGCGGTCATGCCAGAAAAACATACGAATCACAATCACAAAACGGCTGAACATCTGCTGCGTCTGCTGATAGGAATCTTGAAAGAAAACATTCGGACGAAAATTCTGCCGGAAATTTTGCGACTGAATTCCCGGCGGAAATATCGGGGCTTGTTCTTCTGCATACCAGAGGCGTTTTCCTGTTTTTGCATCAACGGCGGCAACATCCCCGATGCCGCGGACAATAAGCGTATCTTGAATTAAAAGCGGCTGCGAAGCCGGTATGTAGGTCTCGCCTGCCGATGCAACATTGCGCAGAATTTGGTCTATCACGGTTGAAGACGATGTACCGAGCGAAGGCACTGACCAGATAAAATCGAGAAGCGGTACATCGGCAGCAGTTTCAGGATTCTGCGCTGATATTCCCGCAGGTAAAAGCCAGCCGATGCGTTCCAGCCAATCCGTAGTTGAGATTGCCGCTGTCCTTTGAATCGATGTATTTATTCTGCCGATGATTTCGTCAGCATTCTTCGGTTTCCATAGTTCTTCACCGGATAAGGCGATTTCCGGTTCGGGAAAATTGCGCAGAAATCTTTCGGCAACTTTTTCTGCTTCCTCTTTCCTTCCGGTTTGCAAAAGGCAGGTGATATGCGATAAACTCAACGCCGGTTCGTATTGCCGCAATTCTTCGGCAGAACGGGGTTTCACAGTTTCTAGCCGCCGAAATGTTTTCACGGCTGCGTCCCAATTTCCGCGGCGGCATTGTTCCAAGCCGACCATTGCTGTTGCAAGTCCGCCGGAAGGAGTCGGAAAATAATTTTTCGCAATCCGCAGGATTTCATCGAAGGAATTGTTTTTAACAGCATTTTCAAGGAGGCGTTTTGCTTGCGTTTCAAATTGCAGCGAGTACGATTCTTTTCCTTTTGCTGACAAGCCCTGTAATTTTTCGAGAACAGTATCGAAAAAAGTCCGGTCGGTTGTTTGCGGAAATTCTTCGTTTTCTTTTTTGAGCGGAACAACGAAACTGTCGGCGGAACTTTCGAGGATAGAGCCGAGAAGTTGCGCCGCTTCGGCATCACGGGCGGCATCGATTAAACGGGTTGCCTGGTCGTAACGGCGTAGAATGCTGCGCTCCGGTTGAACGATATTGAGAAAAAACGGATTTTTCTGCGGTTCCGGTTTTGCAGTATTCTCGGCTGATTTTTCCTCTGCCCTATTTTCCTGTGCAAAAATTTTCTGCGCGAAAATAAACGGAACCGTAAGAAAAACAAAAAGAAAAACGATGTAAATAAATCGGTACATGGTAGTGTCTTCTGCGACTGTTTGCAAAACAATTTTATTGGGTACTATTTTACACGAAAAAACGTCTGTTGTTAAGGGTAGTCCGACTACAAGTTTTTCTCTATAAGTTCTCACCACTCACTACTCGCCGCTCTTTGCTCAAACCGGCACTTTTTGCTATTGCCAACATTAACGGTTGTGTTATTATTTGCGCGGGTTGTCACTGATTGACAACCGACCTCGCCGCTCAAAGTTAAAATGGGTAAGAAAATGTTAAGTCAGGCAGTTCAGGTAAAACAAACGCATCGACAGGCATTTGCGCCTTGTTTTTTAGGAGTTTGGCTTGTTAAAAATTTTTCGGTACACGGCTTGTTGTTAGGCGGTTTGCGGGGAGCCGGAGGAACTTGCAGTTGGACCAATCGCCCCCTTCAAAAAATACAAAAATAATATACAATGTGCAGTATGCATTACCGTTGCTGTCTTTCGGCAGGCGGCTTTTATTTCCTTCCCATAACACCTCGAAAACGATGACAAGAAAAATACTCATTGCCGGCAACTGGAAAATGACCCAGAATCTCGCCACTTCGCTTGCGCTAGCAGAGGGCTTGAAAAAAGAAGCCGCCGCCTATACTAGCGTCGACATAGCGGTCTGTCCGCCGTCCATTTATATTCAGCCGGTTGCCGCCGTCCTGAAAGGCAGTAATATCGCCGTCGGAGCGCAAAACGTCTACTTCACCGGAAACGGCGCATTCACCGGCGAAATAAGCACGGAAATGCTCGCCGATGTCGGCGTGCAATACGTCATTCTCGGTC
>WRCR01000018.1 GCA_009783865.1 Planctomycetaceae bacterium
CTTTCTTGGTGAGACGTAACACATTTATTTGTCAAAAGTTACTATCTCAAAAAGGAGTCATTCTTGCAAGAACAATTTACCTAAAATCGCGGCTACACCCATAATTTGAGGGTGATATATCTACACTTACCCCGATAGGGGTGATATATCTATACCCCCCGGCGTAAGCCGGGGGTGAGGTTCACTTAACTTGCGGCTCTGTTCTCGCTACTCGCCACTCAAACTGGCACTTTTTGCTCTTGCCAAGTTTAACGGGGGGTTATCATTTGCGCAATTATAATTCCGCATCTTCAGTCCCCTTTACATTCCGAAATAAAACTGGTAGAATAGTTCCAGTATTAGTTTTTTACAATTTTTCAAAACAATTTAGAAAAGGATTATAAAAATGAGCAGTCAAGACGAAAATTATGCCGACCCCGGAAATATCAACAACCAGAATAGCGAAGGAACTCCGCCGAACAGCAGCGGTAATCCTGACATTATTTTCGAGTTGAATTATTCGGGCAAAGCATTCCGTTTAACTTGGATAATCACCTGGGTTGTCACGATGCTCCTACTAACCGCGGCAGTGTATCTGACATTTATAGGAAAACAATGCGCCGGTCATGTTGACATAGCATGGATTTCCACTGCCGTTTCGATTGCACTCCTCTGGCTTTTCTTCGGAGTAGTGTACTTCTATAAAACGATGACCATCAAATACCGCCTCACAACACACAGTATTGATACGCGGGAGGGGTTTTTTACCGCCCGCTGGGATACGATGGAACTCATCAACATCGAAGACCTCGCCGTTGAAGTTACACTTTGGGACAGGATTTTCAACGGCGGTGTCGGGACTATCACACTGTTCTCCAAAACGGACAAGACCGACCCGAATGGTATCAAACTGAAAGGTATTGAAAATCCCGATGAGAATTTCAACACATTGAAAAAGACCCGCGACAAAATCCGCACCAAACGTGCGCTGATTTCCTAATGTTTTATCCTCACATTTCATTCGATTATTTTGTGAAAAATGCTTGAAATAAAGAACCTTAAGAAAAGTTATATTTTGCCGGACGGCGAGGATTTACCGATACTTGATATTCCTGCTTGGGCAGTCAATGCCGGTGAACAAGTCGTTGTAGTCGGCGCGAGCGGCTGCGGAAAAACAACGCTGCTGCACATCATTGCCGGTATTTTGAAGCCGACATCGGGACACGTTCTCATTGACGGCTGGGATACACCGATTCTGACAGAAGCGGAGCGTGACCAATTTCGTGCAAGAAGAATCGGTTACGTTTTTCAGACGTTTAATCTGCTTCAAGGTTTCACCGCTCTGGAAAACGTGATGATAGGAATGACCTTTGCCGGCGGACGCAGCGACCGGCATCGGGCGAAAGAATTATTGGAAAAGGTAAGTTTGGGACACCGCTTGCACCACAAGCCGGCGCAACTTTCGGTAGGCGAACAGCAGCGGGTTTCAGTTGCAAGAGCGTTGGCGAACAAGCCGAAACTTGTGTTAGCGGATGAACCGACGGCTAATGTCGATGTCGGCAATCAGCAGCAGGTAATTGACATGCTGCGGCATACCTGCGAAGAGGAAGATGTTGCGTTGATATTGGTGACACACGCACCGGAAGTTGCTAAACAATTTTCGCGGGTTGACAAACTTGCGGAAGTTAATCTAGTCGTTTCGCGAAAAATTAACGCCGAAACGAATAACTAACAATAAGAGCGGCGGGCTTACGCCCGCCGGTATTACCAGCCCGCCGGTTTTGCACATGCAGGAATATACGCCGTATCAGGAAAATATCATCAAGCGGTATTACGAAAACCGTGATTCGATAATGCAGCAGAAAATTGCGGATTTGACGACTGACCTTTTTCTCGCTGAAGGAAAAAAACGGACGCAGATTTGGAAACGCATCGGCGCTGCATTGACGCAACTTGGTGTACCGCAGGAAACCATTGATGATCTGACCGCCGCTGACGACTCTGCCGCATTTGCGGAATGGGTAAAGGCAAACGTTAAGGCAGATTAGCACAGCAATTCTGCTGCGCCTTGATGCAGTAATTCTTCGGCAAGTTGTATTCCGAGTGTTTCAGCATGACGCAAAAGTGTCCCGCTCGTAATTCTTTCTAACATTTTTCTGCCGTCCGGCGAAAGTATTCTTCCGTGAAGAACTAACTCCTCACCGTTAAACAGTGCTAATGCTGCTGTCGGGGAAGAACAGCCCGCTTGAAGTGTCCGCAGAAAAGCCCGCTCTGCTGACACTTCCAAAAAGGACTTTTTGTCTGACAATGGAGCAATTAGAGCGGCGGTGTGTTTGTCATCGGTTCGGATTTCCAATCCCAGCGCGCCTTGTCCGATTGCGGGCAGGAAAAACGGCGGTTCTAATCTACTGCGGATTCTGTTTCCGAGTCCCAGCCGTTCCAAACCCGCCTCGGCGAGAATCAGCGCATCGTATTGTCCTTCGTCCAACTTCCGCAAGCGGGTTTCGACATTGCCCCGAATATCTTCGATAATAAACTTGTCGCCGAAATTATACAAAATTTGTGTTTTGCGCCGCAAACTTCCGGTGCCGATTTTTGCTCCCGCCGGTAATGTTTGCAAACCGTCGAAAGTATTGCTGACAAAAACATCGTAATAAGACGCTCTTTTCGGAACAGCCGCAAGTGTTAATCCTACAACGGGTTGTGTCGGCAAGTCCTTGAGCGAATGCACCGCCAAGTCCGCTTCATTTTCGAGCAAAGCCCGCTGTATTTCTTTTGTGAAAACGCCTTGTCCGCCGAAACCGGCAAGCGGTTTGTCTTGAACGACATCGCCTTTCGTCTGAATTATGACCAGTTCGGTTTCGATGCCGCGTTGTTTCAGTTGGGCAACGCACCACTCCGCTTGCCAGCGGGCTAAAACACTGCCGCGAGTTCCGATTCGTATCGTCATTTATTGCACGGTGTATTCTGCCGCAAGTTGCGTAAATGAATCCACTTCTTTATCGCTCAAAGAACCTTTCCGCTCAATTTCGATAAGTGCTTCATGTCCCGATTTCATTTCACGCGCACTGACCGAGATTCGTCCGTTTTTGTCAAAAGAATACGTAACCTCGACCGGCGTTCCCAGCGGCAGATTCTCCGGTAAATTCGTTATCTTGCACTTGCCGAGTAAAGAACACGCTGCCGGGTCGGGCGCGTCGCCTTCAAGTACCTGCACTGAAATCCTCGTTTGATTTTCCTTAGTTGTCTGAAAAGTTTGCGTTATCGAATACGGCAGCGTCATGTTTCGCGGTATCATTATGTGATTGACTGCCTTTTTCGGCTTCGCTTCCTCTTGCAGACCCATCACTACAATGCCGAGTCCATGCGAGTTGACATCTTCCTGTTTAATCACTTCGAGCATCTTCTTGACGCGGTCGCCCAACTGCGATTCACTGCCGCGATGCCGCGCTTCAAGAATCGCTGCGTGAATTGCTGCTCCGCGGGCAACCGCCGTATGCGGGTCAAGATTCGGATTGATGTACGGTGCTATACCCGTATGCTCTTTTAACCGGCGGGGAACCTGCGGCATTAACGTTGAACCGCCGATGAGAACCAGCGCGTCCAAATCGGTATATTGCAGTTGCGCCTGTTCTAATACAAAGTCCGTTGTATCAATCGTCCGCTGTAATAAATCGTTTGTCATTGCGTCAAACTGTGAGCGGCTGATACGGATAGTTGCCGACTTTCCTTCATAACGGACATTAATAACCGCTTCGGGTTTCCGCGTCATTTCGATTTTCGCCACATCGCAATCGTTTCGGAGTACTTGCAGCGTCTGGGCAGAATCCCGCGGGTCAATGCCGTGCTTCTCTTTGAACTCATCGCAAACATAACCGAGAAGCCGGTCGTTCCAATCAACACCGCCGAGCATAACGTCGCCGTCAGTCGCCAAGACG
This sequence comes from Planctomycetaceae bacterium, assembly GCA_009783865.1. Taxonomy (GTDB): domain Bacteria; phylum Planctomycetota; class Planctomycetia; order Pirellulales; family Thermoguttaceae; genus WRKP01. The sequence goes on from WRCR01000018.1 coordinate 3,918, forward strand.
TGAAAATGAGTCGGCGTGTATTCAACAAGCGTTGAGTCAAAGGTTCCGCCGCCGAGGTCATAAATCAAAATCTTGCGGGGTTTAAAATCCCTTGTATGAGAAATGCCCAATTCGCCTTGATGCCACGCATAAGTCAGTGTTGCGGCAGTCGGCTCATTGATGATGTCGATTACATTCAGACCGGCAATCTTTCCGGCATCCTGTGTTGCTTTTCGGCGGGCATCGTTGAAGTAATACGGCACCGTGATTACCGCATTGGCGATAGTGCCGATACTTTTTTCGCAGTCCTGTTTAAGTTTTTTCAGAATCAGGGCGGAGATAAATTCCGGCGTTATTTCGTGTCCGTCAAAGGTTCTTTTGAAATCCACTGCTCCCATGTGCCGTTTGATGCGTTCAACAACATTTTCCGGCGGTTCAATAGCCGCCCGGCTGCGATTTGGTCCCACGATGACACGTCCCGATTCCGCCAGCAAAATTAAACTGGCGGTCTCAATATCTTCGTCTTCGTTGGGAATCGGAATCGGTTCTCCGTTTTCGTTGACTTGCGCTAATGTAGAAAAAGTTGTACCGAGGTCAATACCGACCGTGTTGCCGTCTAGAAATTGCATAATCGTATAAGTTGTTAGTGAAAAGTTGTTTATACAGTTGTTTACAAAAATGGAAAAACACTTCGTGGTTATCCTATCATATTTTTCGGCGGGATGCAAGGGGAAAAAGTGCCGCCCATTTAGCCGGTACTCCGGCAGCAAGCGGCAGGATTAAAATCCTTGCTAAAAATGATATTACATCTGCGGCGGTTTTGTGTTATAATTGCCGAAACGATTATATTCATTAACAAAGACCCTAACCGCAATGAAAAAGATTCTCATTCCAATTGCTCTACTCCTTTTGATTTGTTTAATCGCTCTAACCGTTTTTAGAAAAAACGAAAAAAAGGACGAAGCGCAAAACAATCCGTCGGAAATGCAGGGGGCTGTATTGCCGCTGCCGTCCAAGGAAACACTGGACGCACTCGGTCCCGAAAATACTCTCGACATGCGGTTCGTGCTGCCGGACACGCTTTTCATAATTATCGGTCAGCCGAAAAAATTCTTCGATTCCAGCATCGGAAAAGGCAACGAAGGATTCTTTTCGGGCATCATTAGCGAAAGAATGGGTATTCCGTATAACATTGCCAAGGCGGAAAGTTTCATCGTTTCTTTCGCTCCCGCTATTCTTAACGTTGAAACGGAAAACAATGGTGTCCGAAGTGTTCAGCCGCGTCTGATTTTCCGGCGGACAATAACCTTTCAATTACTTGATGAAGCAGTGCCGGAGGATTATCTTAAGCCGCTCTTGACGGAAAATGTGACGGTTGACTCCCTGAAAAAGAAAATCGGTGATGTGGAATACTACGATTTAACCGACCCGAATAATAAGGGACTTTCGCAGGTCGCACTTCATTTGCCCGACCCGAAAACAATGGTTTTAATCGAAGGATTCGAACAGGATTTAGCAAGCGTTCTAACTCCGAAACCGGATACACCGCCGAATGCAGTTGTTTTGAGAGCAAAACGGCTCGACTTGCAGAAAACAGATATAGCGTTTGCCGCTTCACTGGAAGGTATGCCGTTTGATTCCCGATTGTTAACGCAACTTCTCGGTGTATTACAGGAGATACCGCAAGGATGGACTGCACCGCTTGCCGAAAATCTTCGGGCTGTTCAAATCACAGCGGCAGCGGATATTGAAGTCGGCAAGCCAATGCTAAATGCGCTCTACGATGCAATAGACGCGAAAGGAGCGGCGGAGGTTGCCGAATTAATTCAAGGCGTGATAATCAATGCGCAGACCCTTTACGCTTCGCTTGACGAACAAGGGAAAAAGGCATTGACGCTGCCGCACGAATATATTACCGCCGCTTTGAACGGAATGGAAATCAGGGCAGAAGGAACGCAGGCGCGTTTTACAATCGAAAATTTTGAGAATTTTCAAAAAACGCTTGCCTCCGGTATTCAGCATACAAAGATGACCATGTTGCAGGCACAATTAGCACAGGCAAAACACGACCAGTTGGTAATGCTTGCCCGATGTTTTGCGGTCTATGAGAACCGATTCAAGAAGTATCCTTCGGATATTCGTTCTGCGGACGGAAAACCGCTGTTGAGTTGGCGGGTGCCGCTCCTGCAAATAATGACCGGCTTTGAAGAACTTTATGACGAATTCAAGTTAGACGAACCGTGGGATAGTCCGGCAAACAAACCGCTGCTTGAAAAGATGCCGCCGATATTTCGGCAACTCGGTGTGCAAACCGATGAGGAATCACAGAAGACGAAAACGATAGTCCGCCTGTTTAACGCACCGGATGACTTACCGCTTGCCAATCCGAATCTGAAATTCTCCGACATAAAAAATCCGCAGGGAACCTTACTGCTTGCCTCAATGCCGGTGAATCTTGCGGCAGAATGGACGAAGCCGGAAGACCTCGTTTGGGACGTGAGCAAAGCGGAAGAATTCTTCGGTAAAGCAATTTTCGCCGTTTCATTCAACGGAGCAGTCGATGCCGTGCCGCTTATTCCGTTAGACGAAAATGCTGCCGAAGAACAAAAAAAGGCAGCGGAAGACCAGCGGAAATTTATTGACGCTTTTATTCGGGGAAAATTGAATTAAAAGCGGAGCGAACAATCATACGGAGTGAAATTATGTTGGGCGAAGACGGTGTTGCGATGTTTCATGATTCCGACTTTCACACGGTCGGAATTGCTGCCGATGAACTGCGGCGGAAACTTCACGGCAATAAAACGTACTATGCAGTCAACGCTCATATCAATCCGACCAATGTTTGCGTCATCAACTGTCCGCTTTGCGCCTTTGCCGTGAAGGCGGGGAATAAAAGAGCGTATCTTCTTGAGATTGATGACATATTGCAGCGGGTTCAGCATGCTGCTGACTTCGGGGCGAAACAGATTCACATCGTCAGCGGAATTCACCCAGACAAGAATTACGATTGGTACCGCAATATAATTTTTCAGATTCATGCGCATTTTCCGGAGATACATATCAAGGCGTGGACGGCGGTTGAAATCGCTCACTTTGCGAAGTTATCACATCAATCCGTGAAAGCAGTGCTTGCCGACATGCAGAGTTGCGGCTTGAAAAGTTTGCCGGGCGGCGGCGCAGAAATCTTTAACGAAGAAGTCCGCAAGAAAATTGCGGCGAATAAAATCAATGCGGAGAAGTATCTCGAAGTTCATGCGGCGGCGCATCAACTTGGTATTCCGACCAATGCGTCCATGTTGTTCGGACATCTTGAAACGCCGGAACATCAGGTTGAACACTTGCTTCAACTTCGGGACTTGCAGGATAAGACCGGCGGATTCGATTGTTTTGTTCCGCTTGTGTTTCACCCGCTCAATACACAACTCGATGTCGAAGATATTTCGCCGCAGGAGATTCTGCATACCATTGCCGTTTGCCGATTGATACTGGATAATTTCCCGCATATCAAAGCGTATTGGGTTACGCTTGGAGAATCATTAGCGCAGATTGCCCTTTCATACGGTGCGGATGATTTTGACGGCACGGTCTTTGAGGAGCGGATACATCACGAAGCCGGTTCATCTTCCCCGCGGGGGTTGACGGTGCAGCGTCTAACGGAATTGATTCGCGGAGCGGGCTTTGAACCGGTCGAGTATTATGCCGGGGGCTGAACCCATAGCCATTAACTTAAATGGTGATATATCAATGGTGATTATACCAGTTTTCTTTCGTCAATAACCCTTTTTGCCTTACCTTCAAAACGCTCCAGCGTCATCGGCGGCAGAAGTTCTACTTGCATGCTTAACCCCGTTGCCTGTCTGATTGCGTATTCAATTTTTTGTTTAATCTGTGTCATGTCGGTCATTTTATCGGAGAATATCTCCGGCACAATTTCGACTCGGACGCGGACTTCGTCCATTGTTTTCGGTCTGCTGACTAAGATTTGATAATGCGGTGCGGCACCTTCAATAGTCAGCAGTGCTTCTTCAATCTGCGAGGGAAAAACATTTACGCCGCGAATGATGAGCATATCATCGCTTCTGCCGGTAACACGGGACATACGAAGTGTTTCACGTCTGCAGCCGCATTTACCGCTGTAAATCGTTGCAATATCACGGGTTCTGTACCGCAGCATCGGCATTGCTTCCCGCATGATAGACGAAATAACCAATTCGCCCGGTGTTCCTTCCGGCACGGGTTCCAGTGTATCGGGGTCAATACATTCGATAATAAAGTTGTCTTCCTGAAAGTGCATACCGGAACGTTCAGGACATTCGCCGCTGACACCGGGTCCGATGATTTCGCTCAAGCCGTAGTTGTTGCTGCCCAGTATTTTGAGCGAATTTTCCAATGCCTGCCGCATCGATTCCGTCCAGGGTTCGCTGCCGAGAAATGCAAGTTTTAAGGCGAGTTCGGAACGTTCAATTTTTTCCGCCTGAATTGCTTCGGCGAGAGTCAACGCATAACTTGGTGTGCAGACCAGTGCGTCTGCCTGCAAGTCCTTCAGCAGCATTAACTGCCGTTTGGTATTTCCTGATGCGGCAGGAATGACAGCCGCGCCGACATGTTCGATTCCGTAGTGCAAGCCGAAACCGCCGGTGAATAAGCCGTATCCGAAAGCAACTTGAACGGTATGATGTGCCTGCAGTCCGCCGGAGACGAGGAATCGGGCGCAGAGTTCAGCCCAGATTTCCAAATCATTTTGAGTGTAAGCGATGATAGTTGACTTGCCGGTGGTTCCTGTGGAGCCGTGATAGCGGACGATTTTTTCACGCGGTACAGCGAGGAAGCCCAGCGGATAATTATTCCGCAAGTCCTGTTTCGTGGTGAACGGCAGTTTCCTGATGTCGTCGACGGATTTGAAGGAGTCAGGGGTGATACCGCCTTCTTTGAATACTTTCTGATAGAAAGGAACTTTCATACAGCGTTTGATACATTCTTTTAAGCGGTATAATTGCAAATCGCGAATTTCATTGCGGGAGAGCAGTTCGCAGAAATTCCAAACGTATGGTTTGTGAGGCTGCCGAGACATGTTAAGTCAATTCTTGTTAGTGGACGACAATTAATTTCTTGTATTCTAACAGGAATTATTGAATTTTCAAGGAAACGAATAACCTGCAAATGCAAAACAGCATTTAGCCGGTACTCCGGTTCAACGTGCTTGTTCCAACGGCATACCGGTTCTAACCCGCAGCGGAATTTGCTCTTCGGCGTACTGCATACTGTCACTGTTCATATCTGTCACGTTAACCCGCAGTTGATATTGTCCCTGCGGAAGTGTTTTCGGCAGGAACACTTTGAAATGAATACAGTGGTCGCGGCGCAAAGACGGTGCTGTATCTTCGGCATGAATCTTGTCCGACCTTTCAATGATGTTTGCCGTCATATCCCGAATTTCATAAGTGATGGCAACACTGACGTTATAACCTTTCGCACTGCGTTTTATAACGGGATTTTCCAATTCGAGATACACGCCGACTTCTTCTCCGCTGACGCAGACATCTTCTTTCGGTTCAAAAGCCCCGAAACCGAGCCAACTTTTTACCAACTGATAGTTGCGGAGACGGATTGGACAGAACTGATTCATTGCCGTTGAACATTCCTCAAAACGGAATGCTGCGCTCATAATCCGGTTTTTGCGGTCTGGAATTGCAGCGGAGTCCGACAGTGCTGCAATGCCGAGCATCATGTTGTTCCACGCATCGCTAAACCGTCTGTCTTCGGTAGTGAAGGGACTGACGGCTTCATTGCGGTTGCCGAGTACCTGTTCCAAAAGCCGAAGTTTGATTTCGTTCTCGAAAGTCCGTCCAGACGGCGTTTGCTCGATTTCCCGCCGAAGCATATCCGTTCCAATGCGGACTTGCTGTTCCCAGCGGTTCGTCGAGTACTCCGAAGAATAACTCGGTAACGGCTGCGGAGCGTTAGTGCTTGAATCCGTTGTACGATAACTTACCGGCACGATATTGCGTTCATCTGCCGGCGGTTTTGCGGTGTCATTGATTTGCGCAAGTTGTCCGTATTTCGGTTCCGGCGCGGTCTTTTTCGGCGGAATTTCCTTCTCGGTTGTGTTTTTCGTTTTGTCTTCGTTTGACTCTTTTGCGGCGATTTCTGCTGCTGTATCCGAATCGGCATTATCCGGCAGTTCTCCCGGCAGAATCGCACTGCGGAGTTGTTTGAGATACAGCGTTTCGAGTTCGGGATTTCTTTCGTTCTTCATCGTTTGCCGAAATACGGTGAGACGTTCCGCCAATTTTCTTTCGCTGATTTTCCATTCTTCTTGCGGAGTTGCGATAATATCGGCAAGGAGATTTTGTAATCGTCTTGAGTCGCCTCTTTGCGGTTTCAGGACGGATTCGATGTCTTCGTCTATTGTTTCGGCAACCTGCGGAGGCAAGAGCGGCGGCACCTGCGGTTGAGGAATATGCTGCACATATTGCTGCTGTGTAAATTGCGGTGCCGTTTGATACTGTGCTTGATTAAATGGAAACATTGCCGTTCCATTACCAGCAAAGACACTGTCGGCAAAGACATCTGCCGGTGTCTGTTCCCACTCTTGATTTGCAGGAATTTCAGTCGTTTCAGTGTCTGTTTTCTTCGTCTTGTCGGCAGTTATTTTTTCCGAACGTTTTACGGGACTGTAGTCCAAGCGTTCCGGCAGAAGCACTGATGGAAACACAGACGGAAACGAAGCGGAACACCCCGTAATCACCGAAAAGATAAGCAAATATATGATAAAAAACAATCGTTTCATTGCAGCGGGATATTAACGATTTTCACGTTTTGGGGCAAGAGCAAAAAGTGCCGCCTTGGAAGACGGCACTTTATCGGCTCTGTTATTTATCGCAAAAAACGGTACAATATAAAATAATGGATACTGCGTGGATTATCTTAATTTATTTGTTGTCGTTCTCGAATTTCGTTGTCGGCTTTTATATTGCCGTTCAACTGGGATTCGGTCCGCGTAATGTTAAACGGGGACTTTATAATTTTTTTCTACCCAATGAGATTCAAAATTTTGCCCGCTCGGCACCGCTGCAAAGATATTTAGGCATCTTTCATTATTTGCCGCTTGCGCGCCTGCGTTCACTTTTTTCTTACATACCGGTAATTTACTTTAAGCAAATCGATAACTCGAATACCGGCAGCCCCGAAGGAGCCGTTTCGCAAAGCGGCGTTGCGGAAGAGGAAGAAGACGCAGTCGAAGCAATGATGGAACAGATGGCGGACGCATCTGTCGAAGATTTGCTTTACGACGAGGCGGACGATATTCTGGAACTTATGCCGATGCAGGAAATTTTTGATGACGACCTTGCATCCGTACTGACGGAACGCGGGACAGAAACGTGGTTCCTCAACGAAAAACATGTTGAGACCTCGCTGCTGCGCCTCAATACTGTGATGATGAAAAGCGGACGATTCTCCGCCGAGTTGGATTGGCGCATTCGTACCAGCCAAGATAATCTGACAGCGCAGGATATATCACAATTCATTAAAGAATTGCGCGATGACTGTACTCAATACTTGCAGCAGCAGGCAGCGATAACCGACCAGATGAAAGCCCGACTCGATGACTTCGGCGAACTGAAAAATCTCGCCGAAGATATTGATTTTGCCAACATGGAACAAAGTTCGCAAATTGAGACAACGGTCAGCAATCTCAATCAAATGAAGCCGGATGCCGCTAACACCGGCGAACTTGCATCTCGTCTTATCAAGGAACTTATGAACCTCTGTGTTGCGCGGCATCGGCTTCGGGATATACAAGACAGAACATACATGGACATTGTCTTTTACGAAAAGCATCTCGATTCGATTCCGCAGCAACTGTACTTTGACGAAAAATTCGGTATCCGCGGACGCATCGGACTTGAAGTTGCCATTTACGAATGGTGGAAACAAAACAGACATCAAACGCGGCAAATTACATTTGCTTTACTCGATTTCGTAAAGTTCAACGAAATAAATGTTGAAAATGGTATCACTCCTTGCGACAGCGTTATTAAGTATTTCGGAAAAATGCTCGCCGAACAATTCGACAATTCCGATTTAACGGGAATCTATTCCGGCAACTGTTTCATGGTCGCAACGGTCAACATGGGACCTAAAAAAACAATTACCGAAGTTGAAAGAGTACGGCAGCGTTGTGAAAAAACAACTTTCACTTACGGCGGGAAACATTTCAGCGTTCATGTTACCTGTGCAATCACCGAAGCGTTGACAAATCAAACGCAGGAAGATGTAATGAAGGTATTGGAATCGACGCTGGCAACCGCGAAAAAGAAAGGACGCAATCATACTTTCTATTTCGTTCCGAATCTGCTGGACAAACCGCCGGAACTTGTTGAAGCACCCGACCTTGGCGAAAGACCGAAAAACGTTGATTTGAACGCTGCTCCGGATGGTTCCGCTGTATCTGTGTAAAACATTTATCTCACATTTTCTTTCGACTGGGGTACCGCTGTGATTGCTTGTTCCAGTGTCATTGCGTCGTCTTTTCCGGCAGGTGAAAAATTCTGAATCTTACGGAAGAACCAAATCACAAAAAACGGACACAAAATGACAAACCAAAGCATTGCACCAGCCCACTGCATAAAGACATGTGAATAGTATGATTTGTCCGTCAGCATAAACGGATTCAACGCAGAAAGCACACTGCCTGTATATGTGTTATAAAAATCATGTCCCAGAAAATCAAAAGACGGAGCAAAAATCAAAAAGGCAAGTATAAATGAACCGAAAGTGAAAGCCATTAAAAGAATGAGGATAAGAGCCCAAATCGGCATCCGCCGATGCGGGTCGAGCATACTCGAAATAAGCAGTGCCGTTACGCAGTAATCAAAAGCGAAAACAGCGAGACACACGAAACTGTCTAAATCAAAACCGGGAGTTGAAACAACACACGCGTGAATCAGCACCGCCAACGCTATTCCGAAAATCACCATCGACCAAAGAATACCGCAGGGCGCGCCGGTATAAAACGGGAAACATAAAAACCGCAGCAGGATGTTTTGTGGAATCGTTCGGCGGATGCGGTAGCACCATTGTGCCCGCTCGTGAACGGTCAAGATAAATATGGAAATGAGAATAGTTATACAGGTGCCGAACCAGATTGAAATCATATCCGTGAGCGGCAAAGCAAACGAGGTGTACGAGCCGACGAAGTACATCAGCAGTATCGACAGAAAAAAGACGACCGTCAACATTATTCTGACCGGCAGCACACGGTTTGAAGTCGGCGGCGACAAAGCAGCGGCTGCAATTAAAAGGAAAAGCAGCGTCAGACACAACGAACTGATAGTAAAAATTATCAGAAAGATAATCCATTCACCGCTAAACGTCGCTGAAGTACCGGTGACAGATAACATTACTGGCAGTGCTACGATTCCCGCTCCGGCGTACATAGCAGGAATTATTCCGGCAGCAATAAGGATGACGTTTAGTCCCGGTGTCTTCGGCATAACCGCAATGGATATCCCGAGGGAATTCGTTAGTTGAATTAAAAGGAACGTGATGATAAAAGACAGCAGTATGGTTTGAATATCGATCCCGCGCAAAAGATATGCAACGGCAATAAACGGAGCAGAAAGCGACAAGAGAAGAAGCGTCATCACTGCACCGGCGAGCCATTTTCCGGCTACCTGCGACCATGGAGACAGTGCCGAGGTGAACATTAAATCGTTTTCCACGCGCTGTTTTCCGGTTTGAAAGGCAGAAAACAAGACAACGATGATGAGACAAGCACCGCTGGTTATTCCCGAAATGGTTGCGAACAGCCATCTGCCGCCGCCGGTATCAGACGAAAATACTACGTACATTACGCTTGAAAACACCATTACGCCGATAAAGACGTTGATGAGGAGAACGGTGATATTATTGCGGACGTTTTGCCGCAATTCCCGAAGCATCAAAGGATTCAGATGGTTGTCTAACATGTTTTAAGTGAAAAAAGTTAGTGTACAAATTTACCTCGTAGGGGTAAATGTTTTTATCCGCAACATCTATTATAATATACACGGTTTTACGAAATTATCAAACGTTTCAAAACAAAAATGTGTGCGCGGCGGGCGTTAAAAATAGTTCGGGATGATGTTGACTTATCCGGCGTTCTCTTTACGGAAGAGGAATTGCCGAAGAGTTGGAATCCCGCTGTACTTTTCGGAAATGATGCGCCGATTGAACTTGAAATCGGTTCCGGCAAAGGGCTTTTCATTAGCAACGCTGCTAAAAACATGCCGGAGCGCAATTTTCTCGGCATTGAAATTGAAAAATCATATTCCCGGCTCTGTGCGGCAAGAATTATCAAGCAACTTGCCGGGACGGAACAGCGCAATGCAGTGATGTTTTGTGCGGATGCTGCTGTAGTTTTGAGGGACTACATTCCCGAAGGAGTTCTTATGGGTGTTCACGTTTATTTTCCTGACCCTTGGTGGAAGCGCGCTCATCGAAAGCGGCGGGTTTTGAGAACGGAAGTGTTGAAGTTGATTGAGACGCGGTTGTGTTTCGGCGGAACGCTTCATTTTTGGACGGATGTTGAGGAGTATTTTGATTCGACTTTGGAACTGCTGAAGGAACATACGGACCTGCTTGGTCCGTTTGAAGTTGCGGAGAAGGAAGCGGCGGACGACTTTGATTATCGGACTCATTTTGAGCGGCGCACACGTTTGAATCGTGAAAAGGTTTATCGTACAGAACTAAAGAGGCGGGGACTTTAGTCCCCGCTTAAAAGCCTACCGTATAAAACATCGGCTGTCCCTGCCCAATGGGGTCAGCCCGCACCGTCATTTCTTTCACGCCTCTCCGCAGCAAATCCCTGCCGTTAGGAATAATATAAGTGTATTCCGAAGTGCCGCGTCCCTGCCGGACTACACTCGCTCTCAATACCTGCCGCTGCGCAACATACAGCCGAAATTCGTAAGAGCGTTCCTCGTCACCGTTGTTAAAAAACGTTTGAATAACTTCGATGTCGCCGTTGGGCAGCATACGGGATGAAAAATCCAGCGAAACATTTCTATCGCCGATTTGAAGCGTTTCGTAAATATCAAAGTCGAAGGACTTTATTCCGCTTGCCTTAACATTGACTTTGAATTTCTGCCTTCCCGTGTTAGCAAAACGCTGCAAGCGCAGCACCGGCGAAAAGTCCGCCGTTTGTTTCGGCGCAATCAGCACCGGTTCAATACGGGAAACCTCCCAGCCGCCCGTCTCCGGCGGTATGATACTCAACCTCGCAACGAAAGGCAAATTCGTTGTATTCGTCAATGAGAATTGAAAATCATTGTCCGTGTTGGAAATACTCGGCACTTCAGTCGTGTTTAATCGAAAGCCCTGACGCAAACGAAACACATCCGCATCAATGCCGAGTACAAAGACCGGCGTTCTGTCCGCTTCTACTGTATGCTCATGTCTGTTTCCCCCAAACAGAAACGTCTTTCCCCAAACATTGATGCCCCGCGGCGCATTGCCGAGATAAAGCGTCTCCCTGATTGGACTTAACGGCGTTGCCGTGTCATTCCAGAAAACGCCTGCTACTTGTTCTTCCGCTTCCTCCGTATCGCTGTTAAACGCAGCCGGTATAAGAAAGTTTATATTGACACTTTCATTCGGCAAATTGATTGAACCGAGATGTTCTCTGCCCGAAATCACTGCCGATGTTGTCCGCCAAGGAAGCAAAAGTTCACCGGGAGTTCCATCCGGCTGAAGTACACCGCTCAATGCATCTTTCGGTTTGGAAAGAAAGACCGCTTCCAAACCGCAGGTGCGTGACAGTACCATTCGTTTGACTATATCATTGATTCGCTCTTCGGGAGAATATCTGTCAAGCGACAGCGGTTCAAGCGAAAGAAACCGGCGGATTCCCGACCTGCGGTTGAAATCATTATCGCTGCCGAAATACCGCTGCATCTCTTCCGGCGTGAGCGGGTCAGCAGAATAAAACGAAACGAATTCATTCGCCGGCTCTTGCATTATCACTAAATCCTGCACCGCAGTTGTATCTTGGGCTGGGTTCATTGCACCGCCGTCTTCAAACTTAAACTCTTTTTCTGTCTTGCTGAATCGTACCGGCAATGCTTGAAACCAATTCCACGCTAGTCCCATTCCGAAACCGTAACCGTTGGAGTCAAAGTTGTTCATGTATGTATCAAACTGCTGCGTAAAATCCGGCAGTTCAGCAAGCGAAACATCGTCATCGGCAGTCCATTGCCAATCACGTACTAACCGCGAGAGTTCGCCCAGCGGCTGCTGCATTTGCGGCATCCAAGTATCAAGCGGCAGAGTAAAAACGGCAGCAGCATTAGGAACACCGCGTTTGATTTTCTTTTTCACTTCATCGGGAATCGGACTCATCAAACCGGTCAACTTGTATCCGTCTTCCCGCAGAGAAGTACATAACCGCAGGAGTTGTTTGTTTCCGCCGGCGGTTGTTTCGGAAGGAAGCCACGCCGGAATCTTCAGTTGTGAAAGCGCGGCATTTCTGAACAGCGGTTTTGAACCAGCAATTTCGTCAAGTGTCCAATCTTCGAGCGTCCAGCCGAATTCACCATTGCGGATCGGCGGCGTTAAATCGCTTTGTTCTTCAATCACCGCAAGTGTGAGCGGCTTGGAGTCCGCAAGCGGGTCGAAGTAAAAAACATCTTTCGGAAGTTTTATATTCTTTGAATATTTTTCCGGCGTTTTTATCCGTACACGATAAAAACCCGGCGAAACAATCGGCAGGTTATTCCACGCCGCTCTTCCTTCAAAGGTTTTGTCGAAATCTTCCGCCTTGAAAACAAACTGCGAAGCGGGAACGTCCCCGTAAATCAACTCGATGTTGTTGGTAGTCAGAACACGTCCGAAAGGGTCTTCGAGAATAAAATCAAGCGATTGCTGGTGCGGGTCAATGCCGCTTATCTTGCAGGAAACGCCGATGCGGGTCTTCCGGTTATAAATATGATTCGGTGCTTCAGTCGAAAGAGTGACGTGCGGACTTTCACGAATTTCGAGATGCGTCCAGTCAACGATGCCGTTGAAATCGTTCCGATTACTCTTCGGAACAACCATCAAGCCGACAGAGACGGACGACATATCAGCATGGTCAGCACGGATAGGACCGACTTCGATTTTTTTCCAGCCGCCGGTATTTTGAACCGGAGCGGAGGAAATGTTCTTGAGCGGAACAGCGGCTGTCTTTCCGTAAAAGGAGAGCATTAGGAAGACCTCGCTGAACTCCAATTTGTCGGCGGAAACATGAACGCTTGCGGTGTAGCACATGTTCGGTCTGGTATTGATTTTCGGCGTGTAGATAGCCGCGCCGCCGCCTTGTATGTTCATACGCAGAACGTGATTCCCGAAAGGATTCGGAGCGGAAATCATCAGGATATCAATATGGTCAGGAAAAAAGATGCCGTTGTCGATACCGTGTTTCCGCTGCCAATGGTCAGGTTTTCCGTCGCCGTCTTCTAAATCGAAAGCGTCATCGAAAAGGCAACTGTAAATAACACCGCCGGAGAGCGAAGTCCGTTGAACGACACCGGCAATGTTCTGCTGCGCAGACAAAACCGCCGGTATCAACAAGATAAAGAGTGTAAATAAAAGCCGCATTATGTACGTAAAAAAGTTCCAGGACAGATAGTATTATTTTTACCTTATTTTTCTGATAAAACAACCTGTACGGCAGCCTGCGCAAATAATAATACACCCCGGCTAAATGGGCGGTACTTTTTGCCCTTGCCAATTTTTACCTTTAATATACAATTATTGCTGGTTTGGAAGTCCGTACTGTCGGAATTATCAACTAAAGGAATTATCAACGGAAAATCAATGAGAAGAAAAATCCTCGTAACAAGCGGACTGCCTTACGCTAACGGTCATATTCACCTCGGTCATCTCGTAGAATATCTGCAAACCGATATTTGGGTGCGCTTCCAGAAAGCCCGCGGAAATGACACCGTGTACTTCTGCGGAGATGACACGCACGGAACTACCATCATGCTGCGTGCAAGAGCGGAAGGTGTTTCCGAAGAAGAACTCATCAAAACGATGCACGCCGCTCATATCCGCGACTTCAACGGGTTCGGCATCGAGTTTGAACATTACGGAAGTACTAACACGCCGGAGAACTGCGAAATTTGCAGCGAAATCTGGACGGCGTTCCGAAAAGCAGGCATCATCGAAGAAAAGGAAATCGAACAACTTTACGATGCGCAAGCCCAAACATTTCTCGCCGACCGCTTTGTCAAAGGAACTTGTCCGAAATGCGGCAAACCCGACCAATACGGCGATAACTGCGAAGCATGCGGCGCGCATTACGAACCGACCGACATGAAAGATGCCGTCAGCACTATCACCGGTACGAAACCCGAAATGCGAAAAGCAAAACATCTTTTCATTAACATCGAAAAGGAACACGCCTTTCTTGACAAATGGGTTCACAGCGGTGCTTTGCAGCCGGAGATAGAAAATTACATTGCGGGGCAGTTTCTTTGTGAACCGCTGCTTCCTTGGGATGTGTCCCGACCCGCACCTTATTTCGGATTTGAGATTCCTGACTCGCCGGGCAATTACTGGTATGTTTGGTTTGACGCTCCTATCGGATACATGGGCGCAACTGCCGAATGGTGCAACAGCGGTGCCGGCAAAACCGCCGGTCGGGACTTCAATGAATGGTGGCGCAATCCCAATGCGGAAATACATCATTTCATCGGCAAAGATATAGCATATTTTCATACGCTGTTCTTTCCGACTATGTTGAAAGTAGCGGGTTTTGCCTTGCCGTTCAAGGTACATATTCACGGTTTCCTGACTGTCAACGGCGAAAAGATGTCGAAACGGCGCGGGACGTTTATTCTTGCGTCAACATATTTGAAACATCTCGACCCGTCTTACCTGCGTTATTATTATGCTTCGAAATTGTCCGGCGGAGTCGAAGACCTCGATTTGAATTTCGAGGAATTGCAGGCAAAAGTTAACGCCGATTTAGTAGGCAACGTTGTGAACCTTGCGAGCAGAACGGCGAAGTTTGCATCGCAGTTTGCGGAAGGACTTTCGCCGGTTTATCCCGATGACTGCGGCTTGTTTCAACAGGCGGCAGAAGCGGGGGAAGAGATTGCCAATGCTTATGAAGTGAAAGAATACGGCAAGGCAATGCGGCTGATAATGGAGTGCGGTTATCGGGCAAACAAGTTTATCGAGGATGCTGCACCGTGGCTGCTTGCAAAGAACGAACAAGCCGGTGATGCTGACCGCTTGCGGGAAGTTTGTACGATTGGGTTGAATCTGTTTCGGCAAATTGTGATTTATCTTGCGCCGGTTTTACCGAAGTTGAAAGCGCAGGTAGAAGAGTTGCTCGGCGATGATTTATCTTCATGGGACGCAGCAAAGAAACCGCTGCTTGGAATGAAAGTCAATACGTATAAACATCTTATGACGAGAGTTGACTCGAAGGCAGTGGAAAGGATTATTGAAGAAAGCAAAGAAGAGCCAGCAACAGAAAGTCCGGTTTCCGATATTGATTCCGATGAGACCTTGAAAGCGGAGCCGTTGTTGACGGAATATATTTCGATAGACGATTTTACAAAAGTCGACCTTCGGATTGCCCGCGTGATTGAAGCGAAGGAGGTGCCGGAGGCGCGCAAGTTGCTGCAACTGACGCTGTCGCTCGGCGGCGATGAACGGCGGAATGTGTTTGCGGGGATTAAATCCGCTTACAAACCGGAGGACTTAATTGGTCGTCTGGTGGTTTGTGTTGCGAATTTGCAGCCGCGGCAGATGAAGTTCGGTTTGAGCGAAGGAATGATAGCAGCGGCGGGAC
>WRCR01000019.1 GCA_009783865.1 Planctomycetaceae bacterium
CCGCTCGGCTTGAATCTCACATCGCGGTATTGTCCCGATTCCAGTGTGATACTCCAATCGCCGGCTTTACCCACGTCTTCCGTTTCTGATTTCATTGTGAATTCCGTCCAATCGCCTTGTCCGTCAACGTTTCGGCGTTGACCGGCAACGGTACCGTTAATCAATCGGCTGTTATGCCGGATAATGCCGGTCGATTTTGGATTTGACATCAGCACGCCTCTGCTGACTATGAATTGTCCGCTGAGAGTTTTCCAGCCGAAGAGTGAAATGCCGTCGAAGATTTGAATCCATCCTTCGGCGAGTTCTTCGCTGTTCAACGGCATAATTCCTTTGAGAACCGGCGGCTGAGTGCCTAATTCCTGCGGCGGAAAATGAAGCGGATTTTGTCTGACCGGTGCTGTGTTTTGCGCTGACAAGAGCGATGCGGACAGAAACAATAACGAGACAAAAATGATTCTATGCATAATCTTTTCTTCTTTGATAACGGTTGGCGTTCTGGTGTTCGTTCCAATGTTCGTACTCCTTTAGGATAACATAAATCTTTGGAAAAAACAAGTAAGGGTTAAGCCCGACTGCAAGTTTCCAAACACATTGACGCAAAGCGAAATACTTCGTACAATTATCGGCGGAATATGAACTTTTTTAGTTATCAGGAGAACCCAATGAAACACATATTTTTTATTTGCGCCGTTTTATTTTTTGCAGCAGCATTATACGCAGAGGATACAGCGGCTAAATTTCGTGCGCCGGCGGTGCCGCTGGTAGTTCACGACCCGTATTTTAGCATATGGTCGCCTGCCGACAAGTTGACCGATGCCGAAACCGTGCATTGGACGGGAGCGAAACATCCTCTTCACCTGCTTATCCGCATTGACGGAAAACCCTACCGCTTGATGGGAAGCGAACCGGCAAATGTACCGGCAATGGAACAAACAAGCGTGAACATCCTGCCGATGTCAACTCACTATCAATTCGCTTGTGAAGAAGGAAAAGTTATAGTTGGCTTTATTACGCCGTCTTATCCGAATGATTTGGAAATGATAAGCCGACCGGTTACGTTTATCGATGCCGGTTTTCTTTCAAAAGATAAAGCGAAAAAACATATTGTAGATTTTTATTTCGATGCCGGAGCGGAAATTGCTGTCGATAAACCGGACCAGTCCGTTAAAAAACCGGCTGCGCTGAATTTGCCGAAATTTAAAGACGGTGACAACAACGAGTTACAACTTCATGCGTTGAAAGTCGGAACGGCTTCGCAGAAGATACTCGAAAAAAAGGGGGACAATGTCCGCATTGATTGGGGACATTTAATTGTTACAACCCCAGAGAATAAATTTCATTCGCCTAAACTTTCGTATCACAACGGACGCATTGCCCGCGATGAATTCGCAAAAACCGGTAATATAAATATCGCCACTTTACCGGAAGAAACCGCGTATCGGGTGGACAATTCCGGTTTAGCGTTAACGGTTATTGGGAAAAATAC
This sequence comes from Planctomycetaceae bacterium, assembly GCA_009783865.1. Classification (GTDB taxonomy): domain Bacteria; phylum Planctomycetota; class Planctomycetia; order Pirellulales; family Thermoguttaceae; genus WRKP01. Next base: position 1,487 of record WRCR01000019.1, read on the forward strand.
TATTTCAGTTTCTCTCGCTTACGATGATGAGTATTCAATAAAGTATTTTGACGGACAGAATTTACGCCCTTGGTGGAAACAAAACGGTAAGACAACTGAAGATTTGATTATAGGATCCTACGGCACAAAAATAATTGATTTCTTAGAAACGCAAGAGAAGATGATGACGGATTTAACAGCCGTCGGCGGAAAGGATTACGCTCAACTTTGCGCGCTGGCATTTCGGCAAGTGCTGGGAGCGAATAAATTAGTTGCTTATAAGCCAGCGGGGGCTGAAGCCCCCGCCTCTTTTATTCCGTTGATGTTTTCCAAAGAGAATTTCTCCAACGGCTGTATTGCAACGGTTGACATAATGTATCCGATGTCGCCGTTCCTCTTGTATTACAACACCGAATTGATGCGGGCAACGCTTGAACCGGAATTTCAATATGCCGAATCGGAACGCTGGAAGTTTCCGTTTGCGCCGCATGATTTAGGAACTTATCCGCATGCAACCGGTCAGGTCTACGGCGGCGGTGAAACATCGGAAGAGAAGCAAATGCCGGTCGAGGAATCCGCTAATATGATTATCGTCACGGCAGCGTTAGCAAAACGCGAAGGCAATGCCGATTATGCAAAAAAACATTGGGCGGCATTGACACAATGGGCGCAGTATCTCGAACACAAAGGATACGACCCCGAAAATCAACTTTGCACGGACGACTTCGCCGGTCATCTTGCGCACAATGTTAATCTGTCGGCAAAAGCAATTATTGCACTGGGGGCTTATGCTCAACTCTGTAAAAAATTAGGCGAGACAGAAAGCGCAAAGAAGTACCGTGATTTAGCTGCTTCGTTTGCGAAACGCTGGATTGCCGAAGCGTCGGAAAATGCTCATACGAAACTTGCTTTCGATAAGCCCGGCACTTGGAGTATGAAGTACAATCTCGTTTGGGATTTGATTCTTGAAACGAATTTGTTTCCGCAAGAGGTCTTCGATAAAGAAATAGCGTTTTACAAAACGAAGATGCAGAAATATGGTTTCCCGCTTGACAGCCGTCAGAATTACACGAAGGTTGACTGGGAACTTTGGTGCGCCGCAATGACGAACAATCGAACCGACTTTGATGCTTTCATCAAACCGGTGATGGGTTTTATCAACAACACTGACCGGCGTGTGCCGATTACCGACTGGTATATCACGGAAGATGCCAAGATGAAAAACATGCAGGCGCGCGGTGTTGTCGGCGGGTTTTGGATGCCGATGTTGAAGAAACGATAAACATAAACAAGCCAAATGTGAATTCGTCGGCTAAACTGGTACTACGGAATGTTCGAGAAAACACCATTTGACAAACTCCAAAAAAGACGATAAAATGGTTGGCGATGTTGCGGAATGTTTCGGCACATCATGAACATTACGAGAACTCTGCCTATTTAGACAGGAACAATTATCATGAGAATGAATCGAAAAGAATTTTTATCAACGTTGAGCGTTACCGGTGCGGCAATCGCAGCGGGAAACTACGGCAATTTGGATGTTTTCGCCCAAGAGAACACCGAAGGCAACGCCGATTTAGTTGCGGTATCCGGCGGCGAACCCGCTGTGATGCTCCAAAAAGCCCTCGAAGCACTCGGCGGAATCTCCCGCTTCGTCAAGAAGGGACAGAAAATCGTTGTCAAACCGAACATCGGCTGGGACCAGCCGCCGGAAGTTGCCGCTAACACCAATCCCGAACTCATCGCCGAACTTGTCAAACTCATTCTCGCCGCTGGCGCAGCGGAAGTCGTTGTTTTCGACAGCACCTGCGATGACTGGACGAAATGCTACAAAAACAGCGGTATCGAAGATGCCGCAAAAAGAGCAGGCGCGAAAATTGCTCCCGGAAATCCGCACGACGAAACACTCTTCACACCAATTAAACTTCCCAAAGGTACTGCTCTCAAAGAAGTCAGCATCCACAAAGCAATGTTGGAATGCGATGCCTGGTTCAACGTGCCGGTATTGAAACATCACCGCGGCTCAAACATGACCATAGCCATGAAAAACTGCATGGGCTTGGTCAGCAAGAAGAGCCAATCGTCATTCCACAGCATCGGGTTGCAGCAGTGCATCGCCGACATGTGTACTTGGGAAAAGAGACCGGTACTCAATATCATCGATGCTTACCGGATAATGAAAACCAACGGTCCCAAAGGACGCTCCGAAGCCGATGCCGTTCTGGTGAAAGCACTGATTGCCGCGCCGGATATTATTGCTGCAGACACTGCCGCTACAAGATTTGCGGAGCAGTTCACCGAAAAATCCGTGGAAGCCGTTACACACATCGGTTTCGGCGAAGCACACGGACTAGGTACCACGAAACTTGATACGCTCAAGGTTAAGAAGATTGAGGTTTAATTTATTTAGCCGGTACTCCGGCTCCCTTGACAGTGTTTAAAACAATCCGTGTTCTGCTTGCGCTTTGCGTTTTCGTTCCGTTGACGCTGCTGTTTCTGGACTGCTACGAAAGAGTCCAGACCGAATGGCATCTGCCGGCGCATTTGCAATTCACAACGGCGGTTGTCGGCGGACTTGCCGCGCCGCTTGTCTTTATCCTGCTCATAACATTGCTTTTCGGCAGGATATACTGCTCGGTTATCTGTCCTTTCGGTATCTTGCAGGATGTTATTTCCCGCATCGGAGGTATTGTTCTGCGCCCGCCGCTCTTGAAACGAAAAAACAAACCACAGCGGTTCACACTTCAGTTTCGGAAAGAATCAATTCGGCTGCGCTATCCGCTGATGCTGCTGTTTGCAGTCGGGTTATTCGTTCCTTCGGCTTTTATTACCGTTATTCTGCTTGACCCTTACAGCAACTACGGACGCATAATGAACGCCATCGTCCGTCCGCTGGCGGTTTCGCTGAACAACTTATTTTCCGGCTGGACCATCGGGAATATGACTCTGCATCGGGTTTTGATTCACATCAACTGGTTCGAGTTCATAACAGCATTGGCATTTCTTCTGTTGGCTGGCGTTTTAGCGTTCTTTTTCGGACGGCGGTATTGCAACACGATATGTCCCGTCGGAACACTGCTCGGCTTGTTGTCGAAAATTGCCCTGTTCAAAATCCGCTTGAAATCCAACTGCGTTTCCTGCGGTCTTTGCGAAAAAGTATGCAAAGGCGAATGTATCAACAGCAAAGACAAAACGGTCTACCATTCCCGATGTGTCGAATGTTTCAACTGCTTGTCCGTCTGCAAGAAAAAGGCGATAACGTTCACCGTTCCTTTGCAGAAACAGATACAATCAGTGCAGCCGCAGAAAATCAAAGAACCGCCGTTGCCTTGTCATTCAATCCGGCGGCGCGGCTTTCTCCGCCAGTCGGTTCTGGGCGGGCTAACCTTTGCCGGTGCTGCCGTTTTCTTGCAGCAGATGTTAACAGCGAAGAAAGCAAAGGCGGACGCTGCGCCGGATAGTTCCCTGCCGACTGCAACAAGTGTCGTTTCGTACAAGAAGAAGTTTGCTGTTCTTCCGCCGGGAGCGAAACATCTCCGGCATTTTCAAAGCAAGTGTACCGGCTGTCATCTTTGCGTTGCGAAATGTCCCGCTAATGTTTTAACGCCGTCAATGGGCGAATTGGGCTTCAACGGTCTCTTACAGCCGATTGCAAAGTTTGAATACGGTTTCTGCAATTATAACTGTACTATATGTACGAAAGTATGTCCGACGCACGCCTTGATTCCGGTTGAAACGAAGGAAGAAAAACATCTCGTTCAAATCGGAGAGGTTGTCTTCATAAAAGAAAACTGCGTTGTGCATATCAAGAACACAAGTTGCGGTGCATGTGCGGAACATTGTCCGACTGGCGCGATAGAAATGAAGCCCTACGGCGACCCTACATTGTTTCTGACTTTGCCCGTTGTACATACTGAACTGTGTATCGGATGCGGTGCTTGTGAAAACATTTGTCCGGTGCGTCCGTATCGTGCAATTTACATTGAAGGATTGGAAACGCAAGGCAAAGCGAAGCCCGCCGTTGACTCCAACGAAAAACAGCAGGAAGTCAAAAAAGTCAATTTCGGGTTCTGAATAACATATTTTAGAGCGTATCGGAAATCGCTAGTCTTTTTTCGTAATCGGACGATTGCGGTTCTCATTCCATCAATTCCGGTTTTCGCTGTTTCGTTTTTTCGATGCTGTTTTTCTTGCGCCATTCTGCAATTTCTGCATGATTGCCGTTCAAAAGCACTTCCGGCACTTCCAAACCGCGATACTCCCGCGGACGGGTATAATGTTCACAGTCGAGAAGCCGTTTGCCTTCAACGATTCCGTTAGCGGAAAAGGAATCATATCTTGCGGAGTTATCATCGCCCAGCACGCCCGGTATCAAGCGCATTACGGTTTCGATAACTGCCATGGCGGCGACTTCACCGCCGTTGAGAACGTAATTGCCGAGTGAGATTTCTTCCGGCTGCAAGATGTCGATAATCCGCTGGTCGAATCCTTCGTATCTGCCGCAAAGAAGTATAATACGTTTTTCCAATGCGAATTCTTCGGCGAGTTGCTGGTGAAACATTTTGCCTTGTGGTGAAAACAGCAGCAGACGACCGGCGGTTTCGTCTTGTTTTTGTATATCTTCGACGCAGGGAACGACTCTGTCGACTTTTAGCAGCATGCCGGGACCGCCGCCGAAAGGTCTGTCGTCAACGGAGGAATGTTTGTCGGTCGCCCAATCCCGTATGTTGTGAACGTTGACGGCGATTTTTCCCGCATTGACAGCGTTCTTCAATATACTTTCAGAGAAAAAGCCCTCGAAGATAGCCGGAAATAATGTTAATATGTCGAAACGGAGCATTTTTTTGATTCAAGCGGAAACACAGGAGCCGGAGTACCGGCTAAATGTTGTTCAATTTTTATTCCAGTCCTTTTCCCATCTGCGACAGCGGAAGCAGCAGCGAAACCACAATGTAAAATACCGCTACTGCCATTAACAAAAGCATTATCGGTTCGATAAGCCGAACCAGCGTATCCAACCGGCGGGCAGTGTTGCGCTCTATCGTGTCAGCAACTTTTACCAGCACGCCTTCCAGTGTATTGGACTCCTCCGCAACGGAAATCATCGCCATCACCTGCGGCGGAATAATGCCCGCCTCCGCTAGCGGCTTCGAAAGCGACTCGCCGCTAGAAACATTCTCTGCACTCAACTTCACCGCATCTGCCAAAAGTGTGTTGCCGGTCGATTGACTGCTGATGTCCAGCGACCGCAATATCGGAACACCGTTCTCAAGAAGCGTTCCCAACACTCTGCAAAACCTTGAGACAGCGGAGTTTAGTATCAGCGGTCCGAGCAGCGGCAAATGCAGTTTTATCCTGTCGAGAAGCCGGATGCCCCACTTCGTTGAAAGTTGTCCTTGCAGCCAGAACCCCAGAAACAATACTATGCCGATAATGTAAGGACCGTAATAAATTATCACTTCCCGCATAAACAGCAGTGAACGGGTAGTCCAAGGAAGCGGTTGTCCCGATGCCGTCAACAAATCGAAAAAATCCTGAAACATCGGCACGAAAAAGACAAGAAGAACCGTCACAACGCCTGTACCGACCACCGCCAGAATTGACGGATATATCATCGCGCTGACGATTTTTCCTTTCATTTCCGACTGCTGTTCCAAAAAAGCCGATGTTCGACGGAGAGCATCTTCAAGAAACGCACCTTCCGCACCAGCCCGAATGATGCTTATCGTCAATTCGTTGAAAATGCGGCTGTGCGAAGCAAAGGCAACATCTATCGCTTCACCGTCAGCAATGCGGTCGCGGATATCTGTCATTACTTCACGAAGTTTCGCGTGCTGTACCTGCTTGACAACAACCCGAAATGCTTCGAGAACCGGCACACCGTTTTCGAGCAAGTCCGCAAGTTGTGACAATACTGCCGCAACCACGAAATCCGGCGGTCGGCGGTTGAAAAAGTCCAGATTGACTTGCCAGCGGGCGGCATCTTCCACCTTGACGGGAAAAAGCGTCAAACGATGCAGCGCGTCCAGTGCTTCCCGCTTGCTGGCGGCACTCAACTGACCGGTAACCTCTTCACCGGCTGAGGTCTTGGCAACATAAACGTATTCAGGCACAGGAAAAAACGTGCGGGATTATTACTGTAGTATTACTTGACGAAAGGGGGGATTATTTCGGTGCCGGATTCCTTTCACTCGGTTTTTCAAAAGAAAAACCCTTAATGAAATAGCCGTTCTCTTCTGACATACCGAACAATCCGGAAGAACCAAAATACTGTTGAACTTTTTCAAACGGCGGCAATTTACTGCCGTCAAACATCTGTTTCCGAATACCGGTACCATCATTATCGGATTCGGCTGAAAACATAGCGTTCATCAATTTACCGAAAATCGTCTGCGACTGCGGCATCTTGCCTTGCCGCATCAATTCATACGTCGGCATTATCGCCTCGTCCGACCGCGAAAATACCTGTATAAAATGTTCTTTGCCAGTCATTCCCATTGCGGCAAATGCGGCTTGAATTTCCTTGTATTCATCATTATCGCTTATCGATGCACCGGTATTGTTAATGTGGTCGAGGATTTCCTTCATATACTCAAAATGAGTACAGACAAACAGGCAATTCTTTGCCGTTGTAATCACTCCGTTTGGAAAAGCAGGCGGCTTATCATCCTCTACGAGGTCTTCTTCTTTTTTCGGCTTGCTGCCCGAACCAATGCTCGGAACACCGGCAACGTCACTGCTCGGCAGTAAAAAATCCTCCGGCGGAACACGGTGCCAAAGTACGAAGGACTTATACTCAACCTTCTCCATTTCGCTGTCGTTTGCGAAAAGTTTTTCCAACGCTTTTTTCATTGCCGCTTCTTTTCCGTTTTTCAGTTCAACGGCGAACACAATGTTTTCACTTTGCGGTGTTATCGGCGTTTGATACTTGGACATCCCCAAAACACGGGTACCGAGCAGTTCAATGACTTCTTCGCGCAGATCGATTTGCGGTCCGTCGGGGTCTCCTTTAAGACCCGCGAGAATATCCGCCCAAACGCCTTCTTCGCCCTGCATTATCAGTTGGTCGAACAGCGTGCCGAAGTTGTCGAAAATCGCAATAGGGTCAACAAAGATGACCGAACATCGTGCAATATCCGGCGGCAGCCATTTAGGTAAAGCAAAATTTGCACTATCGGGAAAAACGAACATCTTCATCGCAAGTTTATACGGCTTTTGCGCATAAATGAAAACCCGATAAATTGTTTCTGTGTTTTCCGTTTTCAAGTCAACCGTACCGCCGATGCCGCGAATTGCATCGAAACCCTGCTCTTTCAGTATACTGAAGACGGACGGCTTATTTTTGCGCTTTTCCGGCAAGTTGCCCCGCATCATTACCCGAATGGACTCACCGTAATTGAGCGGTTCGACAAACCATCGGACAAGCGGTTTTGAACCCGCAGGTGAATCTTTTCGGCAACGCTGTATTGTTACTTGATAATCCGGCGAATTACCTAACGAATTTGCCTTACCGGGTTCCGCCAGCCGGTCGTAAATCATTTTAGCGAGATAGATTTGGTCGGAAACAATCAAAACGTTATCCCGCAGTATGTAATAAGCGTTATCCCGCTTTGCCGGTAAAAGGGCGGGCGGCTTTTTCGATTCCTTGCCGAAATCTGCTGCCGGCTTGTCTTCGGGGAACGTGAAAACAATTATTTCGTGTTCTTTGTATTTTTCCGTTGTTTTTTTCGTACCGGATTTCGTCAGTTTTTCGCTCAATCTGACGAGATAATCGGCGGTTTCCTTCTTTTTGTCGGAAACATCAAGCGTGACAACATAGCCCGGTACTTGTCCTTCGAGTGCTACCATACCGGCGGCAATTTCACCGGAAGGAAGTTGCTGAATTTCGTCCAACTTTGTACCGAGTCGGCTTTCGACCCGCTTGGACATATTTTCCTGCACGTCCTTCATGAAGTCCGCCATCAGCGGGTCTTTTGCCAGTTTTCCGAATTGCGTTTTTTCCCATTGTTCGGCGAACAATTTCAAATCGCTAATGGCAATAAACCCTTTCGTCACTGACGGAAATATCTGTTCCGCAGGCGGTACCTCTGCCGACTGTGCAGCCGCACTGAAAAAAAAGACACTGACAAAAAGGAACAGCGAAAGAAGTGAACGGAACACGCGGCTTTTTAACAAGTTGTACAACATAACGTCTGATTTGTAAAAAAGAGAACAATTTGAAGTACCGTATATTATACCGTTTTTTTTTTCACTGACAAGGATAATTTTTAGCGTAGGCGTATTTCAGAAATACAGTAATCCTGCGCCGCATCATCTTAACGCAATTCTTTCAGCATATCGACAACGGTTTGCCGAATCACCGCTTCGGTATCAACTTCGAGACAACTCGTCTGCGTCCGCCACGTGTTGTAGCCGCCGAGCCGATGCTGTTCCTCCGGCGGAATATAACCGAAATAAGCGTTAGCCATACTAATGTTGAAAGTCGGATAAAACGGACTCCGCGCCTTGATTTCCAAGCCGGTAATGCCGTAAATTTCGCCGGGCAATGCCGTGATGCCAAGTTCGCCAATCCGAATCGCTTGAAGCGGAACCTCCGACGTTTTAGCCCAATTTTCCATCATAATGGTACTCTGCGCATAAACATCGTTTCCCGTTTTAATTTTGCCGTCCGGTAATGCCACTATGTGCGCCTTCGCCGCCTGAACCTCTTCCGGTGCCGGAACACGATTCTTAACGGTAATCCGCTTTTCAACCATTCCGAGCGGCACCCAATCGAAGTATTGAATGTTCGTCCAAACATCCATCGCGGCTTGTGCAACTTCGTCGCCAACGCTCTTGTAATCGAATTTCCGGTTTGGATTCAAAAAGTCGACACAATTAGCGTCACCGCTGGTACCATTCGACATAACACCGAGGAACGAGTCAGGAACATTGTCGGCACCAATCTTCTCGGCAATTTTGTCTTTAATTCTAGCGGCAAAGACAGCGAAGTAATCGGCAGAAAGAACATTTCCCGAAACTCCGACGTAATGCAGTGAGTAATTGGCAAACACGGCTATTGGTTTATCGTCCGCAGAAACAACGGACAAAACCGAGACGGCAGTGTCAACTGGACCGGTGCGGACTATCTTGTTGGGATTAGCGTGTCCCGGATTCATCTGGGCGCGGTCATTCGTCTTGCCGCTGAATAGATTCGTCTGTGCTGTCCCCTCTCTCATCAAAAAGCGGCGGCAGTAAACGTTGTTGGAATCATTGCCGACTGCCCAGCCGATTTTAGCGGGAGCAAGATTCTTCACGGCAGCAGCAACGCCTTCGACAATTTTTTTCGGCAGATAGGCAACATAATCATCGTCAGCGGGCGTTCCCAGCAGGAAAGTCAGCGACGGTGCCGAATGGCAATGCGTTGTGGACATCATTATCCGGTCCCGGCGAATTTTCGTTTCGCTTTCGATGAGGCGTTTTATTTCGTCGGCGAGTGTCACCGGAATCACACAGGAATCAATTACGACCAGCGCAATACGTTCCTTGCCGTCATCGAGAACCAGACAGCGGGCGTGAAGCGGGTCGCCGACCGCATCAACGCTTCGGGGAAGAAAGCCGCCGTTGACGAGTACCGGCAGTTTCACCGGCGTGATGTCAACGGCAAACGCCCCCGCTTGAAATCTTTTGACGGGTTCATCCGCCGCAAAGGACGAAAAACACAAAGCGGTCGATATGACCAAACAAATGATGGATGAGTGTTTCATTGATGTTATTTTTTGTTAATAAAAGGGAACGAAAACTTTATTTCTTCAGGGGTGAGTGCTTTACCGCCGGGGCGACCGTATTCGCACATTTCAAAGGGTTCGGCATATTTAACTTTCGAGCCGGCTTCTTCACCGTAGAGTTCTTTCAGTTTATCGCGGGAGGCATCAGCCCAAGCGGCGAACCGCTGCCGATATCTATCACGGGCTGTTTTTCTAATTTCATCGACGACTTTTGGGTCAGTAGAAGCCGTGCGGGGGTCCATTTTTCCCAAAGCACCGCCTTCAACGAATTGCGATTCCATAATCATGATGGCATCGAGTTTTTTCTCTATCACGTAGTCTATTGCAACGGCAACATCAACCCGAAACGGCGGGTTCTTAAAAGAATCATACGAGTAAAGGAAGACCGGCATTTTTTCCAAGGGTTCGACATCGGGACAAATATGCGGCACATTGACCATGTAGGCGGCATCCTGCATCAGAATTCCCGTGTAGCGGTGGTCGGGATGATAATCGTTGGGACGATGTGCGATAACAAGGTCGGCGCGCCAATTTCGGACAGCCCGAATGAATTTTTTCCGGTTTTCCAGCGTGGGTTCGAGTTCGCCGTCGTGGATGTCCCAGACGATTGTCTTCGTTCCCAGAATTTCCGCCGCTTTTTGTGCTTCGTCATAACGCCGTTTGGCTAAGGGACCGCCTGCTTCACGCCAATGTCCGACATCGCCGTTTGTCGTCGAGACCAAAGCGACTTTGTGTCCCAGTTTGTTCCACAGAATAGCGGAGCCGCCTGCTTTTATTTCTGCATCGTCAGGATGCGCACCGAAGCAAATAACCCGCAGTTCGCCGTCTTTTTTCTCAAGCACGTTTTTTGCTTGGAACGGATTCGTCTGGGCAACAAGAAATCCGCCGTTGATAAAAGACAGCAAACAAAGTACGGTTAAGATGTGTTTCATTAAAGTTCGCATAGTTTTCTTTCTGTTAGTTTTTTTCTTAAATGGTTATTGTTTAGGAAGCAGAATATAACAACCCGCTCTTACGTTCAGTTTAACAGAAAGGACACCGTTTTCAAGTGCTGCCCCAAATTTTGTTCCGCCGACAACTTTGACAGCAGCGGCGTTCGTCCGCTGTGCTTGACGTAAAGTCACCGTGACCGTTTGTTGTTCTCCCGTCCAGTTTGAGAGGACAGCAACATCGGCATCGGGTGATTCAATCAACCCCGTTTCAACAAGCGGATTATCCGTGAAAATACGCGGTTGAGCCGGAAGAGCGATACTTTTAATGTAATCACGATACACCGGTTCAAACGTACAAGCACTGTAAATATCTGGACTGATTTGTTTGGACGATGCAATATAACTCAAGCCCGGAAAAAAACCGCTGAAGATAATTTTTCCCTTGCCGGAATTGAAAACCGTTTTATACGGGGCTTGATGTCCTACGAAAACCGGCATATCACCAATCTGTTTCACCGGCTTGCGCAAACGGAGAACGTGTAGCGCGTTTCCCGCCTTTTCGGCTAGTTCCATCGGTTCACGTTTGATGCCGAACAATGCATCTGCACCGAGCGGTCGGTTATACTCATCGAATTGCAAAGCACCCGCGCCGAGATAAAGTGTACCGCCGTTCTTAACCCAATCGGCAAGCGGCTTGAGACAAGCGGCACGCAAATGGGAATCCGTCACGAAAAGTACGGAATAATTTTTCAACTCGGTGAACAAATCGTCTTCGTTCAGAATGTCCGTCCGATAACCGCAATGTGTCAGAAGCAGATGGAGATAAGCGCGTTCCCGACCATACGCGTTGCCGGTAGGTGCGCCCCAAATATCCGATGTTGTACTGAGCAGCATTGCACCGTCGCCCTTTGCCGGTTTGGCTGCCGGATGAGTCAAGTATTTTTCAACCCCGCCTGTCGGGTATGTTATTTCCTTGATTGCCTGATAAATCTCTGCCCGATAACTGGCGGCATCATTGGTGGGTGCGTAATACGGTCCGTAATTGAAAAAATGCATGTTGTTGCAGCCGTGTCCGATTTCACAGAAGCCCTTTGCCGTGATGTCCCAAGCAGAGCGCCCTGGCAAAATGTTAAGCATTGTGCAGGAATAACCTTTCGGACGACACGCCGCCTTCATCGCGGCAACCTGAAATCCCGCCGTCTGATAGGTTCCAGTGTAGGCATTCCAGTCCTCGGTCTTCGCATGTGTGAGCGAACCGCTGCGGAAAATTTCAAACCAATCTGCTCCGTGACTGATTAGGTTACCATCGAAAACGATTTCCGGTGCAAAATTGGCAGTTGTCGGAAGTTCGGGCATATATTTGTGAACCATCTCCGTCGTAACTCGGAAAAACTCCGTCATAGTGTTGTTTCGGAAACGTATACTCCAATAATAGCGCGCAGCATCTTCGCCGGTTGCATCGAAGTTCGGCTTGCCCTCCATCGGGACACCCTGTTTCGCTGTGTATTTCTGAAATGCTTCGGCACAAACGTCGCAGTTTGTGAAATGACCGACGTTCAACAGATTCGGCTCGTCCGACAAGCCGATGGCGATACCGTAAGGCGGTGCGTTTTGTTCACTATATTCTTTCATTGACTTTTCAATGCTTTCTCTGTTCGGGTCGTTAGGGCAATCGTTTTTCATCAAGTGCCAAATGAAACGTTTCTCTGTCAGGTGCGGAAAGTTGGTATGAACGATACGGTTTAACCGAGACGACCCGTTGATACCGATAATGCTCAAGGCATCTAATTCATTCTGGTAGTATTCGCCTTGAGACAAATCAGGGGCAAGGGACATACCGGTCGTGAAAGGATAAAGCATTGGGCGCAAACCATCTACCGGTGTAGTTGCTTTTGCAAATTTGAGTGATTGTTCGCTTCCTTCCCGGTCTGTCAGAATTTTCCTCGTTACCATGTTGAGATTCACTATTATACCGCAGCCGGTTCCCAGCCGCGTTTCTTTCAGTATAAGTCCCGAATCGTCCTGTGTCGTTGAAAAGAAAATCTCAAAAGCGGCATTGGCAACAGGTTCATCCGGCGCAGCCAGTGCCGAGAAGGTTAGCATGTCGGCGCGATTGAAAGACAGATACTTGTAAAGCGGCACCCACGGAGACGATTGCCCCGGTTCTAGTTTTTCAAATTTGGAGTTTTGGGACTTGAGTTGATTGATACCCGCTGCCATTCCATCGCGGTGGATGAAAGGGGAAGCAGTGAAATAATACGGCGAATTGGAACGCCGACCGCCGAGAACAATCACGCACGGTTTTTCCTGCTCTGGAAGAATTCTGACCTTGGCGAATACTGGATAAACATCACGGACATCCGCTTTGTATTGCTCATCGGCTGTTATGATGAACAGGTCAATAATCCTGTGTCCTGACGGAGCGGTGTTTTTACGTCCTGTTTCCGCAACGGGCTTTTCAAGCGTCAATGTGACGGAACCTTTTTCGGCGGTGAATGTTATGTATTGCCAGACGAATTGTCCCCATCCTTTTCCCCATTCCTTTATACCTGCTTCGGTTTTACGCAGCGTATCCTGATTCAGGGTTTCCGCACTCAACGTTTTGTCGTTTTGAGAAACCGTGATGGTAAATGAACTATTAACATTTGTGCGTCTATCAACATCCAGATAGCGCGTCCACAAGCGGTAGGTACCGCCCGCGGAAAGTTCAAATACCGCTGATGCCTTTCCCAAACGGGTATTGCTGCCTTCCAGCATTTTACTGCCGGACGGATGTCCATCATACCAACTGCTGTTACTATGCTCTTTCACCACCCACGCTTCGTTTTCGGAGATGAACGATTCGCCTTCAAGGACTATCGCGTCTTCCGGCACTACAGCAAAAAGATGCGAACTTAAAAGAAAAACGAAAAGAAACAAAATTCCGAAACAGGTACGCATTGACTACCTCAATAACATTTTTAAACTTTCACTTCTTTTTCAGAAGCCCTTTCTTAATCGGCGTTAAACATTTTTCAGCGGCGACTGCCGTCTCACTCATCAATGCGGCAATCCGGTTGCCGAAATATGAAAATGCCGTCAATGCCGGTATCGCAACCAGCAAACCCTGAACTGTTGTCACCAAAGCGATGTAAATACCGCCTGCCAAGTCCGCTGCACTGGCGTATCCTTCGGACTCCGATAATTGATTAAACGCTATCACCATACCGACAACCGTTCCCAGCAGTCCTATCATCGGGGCAATGTTGCCGATGAGATTCAAATACTCAATCTTCCGGTAATATCGGTTAGCATGTTCTGCCATTGTTTCTTCCGCTTTTCCTTCGATTGCTTCCCAGCCGAATTCAAACTCCGGCATTGATTCCGCAAGCGTCTGCGCAAGAATACCGTTGCCCTCTTTGCATTTTTGCAAAGCCGGTGCGAACTGCCCCTGCTGGAGAAGTTTCTGTATCTCATCGGCAAACACACGGGGCGCAAAATTCCTGCGCTGTATTGATAAGCAATGTTCTATCACCAATGCCGCTGAAATAAATGATAACAAGATAATCGTATAACCGATAACGCCGCCGCCATGAATAAGAACAGTCAGCGATAAACCTGCGGCTGACTTCGCGGCGGGTTTTGCCTTCGCACCGCCTGCATCGGTAGTGAACGGTTTTGTATCCTCTGGTGCAACTGGTGCGGCAACTTCCGCTGCGGGCAGCAGCGCATCGACTCCGCTGGTGTCAATTTGGTTTTCCTGCGCTAACAGAACAAGAATCGACAATAAACAAATTGAAATATTCATCTTGATATGTGTTTTACCGGCACGATGGTTTTAATGTTTTTAATTTTGATTATTTTTAACAGCGGTTTTTACTTTTTCGGTCATTTCATTTTTTAATGCGGTATCCGAGATATCGTTCAGCCACTTCTCCGCTTCCTGTGTGTCGTCGAGAATAATAAACATCTTGATAACTTCGCCGATTGCTTTGTCGCGTTCTGTTCCGGCATCAATTTCCTCGATGGTTTGCCGAACTGCTTCGGGCGTTGAAGCCCAGACCTGCAAAACCGCAAGGTGTTCCAGAATTCCGTTTCGCCGATGCTGCTTCGCCTCGTTGGTTGTATCTCCCGTTGCCGGAGCGGACTCCGGTATTTTGATTTTCTTTTCCGCTTTTAACACTTCAGCGGCCTTATCCGTTTTGCCGGCGAGAAGATACAAGTCGGCAGCGTTCAGCATGATGATGGACACTTCAAACGGATTGCTGATAATCTCCACTTCTTTCAGGGCATCGCGGCAGCATTCTTCTGTTGCTTTTTTTTCTCCCAAATTTATTAACCGCTGTGCCGCATTTCAAAACGAAGACGCTCTGGCAAATGCAGTTGCAGGGGTACTGTTCGTCTGACGCAAGGAGTCCACGGATTCTTTCAGACAAAAAATCAGCCGCACTTTGGATTCTTCAGTGTTGGAATTGCCGGTAAAGAAATCAATATCGCACAGGACGCTGATGCTGTCGAAAAGTTCTACCCGAATCTGCGGGTCGGAAATCTTTCGGGTATTTTCGATAATTCTGTTAAGAATTTCCGTATTTTGGTCTTTCGTCTGAATGTTTCTTCGCTGGAACAGTTCTCCCAACTGTATGCGGACTATATCCGCAGCCAGAATATCTCTTTCGGCTGGATGTGAAACCTGCATTGCCGCTTCAAATGCTTCGGTAAATTTTTTTTCGGCAAGAAATTGCTTGCTGTGGTCTTCCGGCGTTATTTCCGGCTTGTTTTCTTTCTGCAACCGTTTCGCCTGGTTCGCAACTTCGCTTTCGGACGCAGTACCTTTTTTATTCTGTTGTAATTCGATAAGTTTGTTTTCCTCTGCTCTCATTTTTTCTTCTGCTTTTATTAGAGCGAGTTCGTATTCCAGACGTGCTCCCAGAATTTCTTCTTGAGTCGGTGCGTCGGCAAGCCGGCTGTTTTGGTCTCGGATTAGGTCCGCATTTTCGTTGTATCGAATCGAAACGTAATCGTCATCAATCGGTTCTTGACAACCGGTTATAACAACTGCAAAAATGAATATTAAGCAGTATGAAAACGTATAAAGCGTGTTGTAAATCATGTCCGCAATTATAACGCAGCGTTTTTCGGGTTTCAATACCGTCCGCTGAACGTTTTTGCCGCAGAATACACCACTCCTGCTTCAGCGGCGGCTGTGATATAATGTCCCTGTCTATTTTCTGCCGTTTGAAACCTACTTATATGTCAACAACAATGAAACGACCGCTGCGGGAAACCTTAACACAACCGAATGAATCTTTTCCGCTCGGTGCGGAAATCGTAACCTCACGGGGAATTCCAACTTCCGGTAAGGATGCCGCTCTTGAAACAGCATCAGTCCTCCTTGCCGATGAGCGGTTCAGTTATGTTTCCATCACGGATAATCCGGGCGGTAATCCGATGCTGCCGCCGGACTATCTTGCCGCTAAACTTGCGGATTACGCGCCAAATGTTGTCATTCATCTTTCCTGCAAGGACTTCAATAAAGCGGGGTTGGAATCGCAACTCTGGCGTTATGCCGCCGAAGGGTTTGAAAACATTCTCGCACTTTCCGGCGACTTGCCGACGGACGGTTATCCCGTCAGAAGTACCGGCGTTTTCGATTTAGATTCCGTCGGACTCCTCGCAATGATTACCGCAATGAACAGCGGATTGCCCGTCAAGAACCGGAAACAGCAAGTCGTCAATTTACCGGCAACCGATTTCTTCACGGGCTGTGCTGTCAATCCGTTCAAGCAAAACGAAAATGAACTCGTTCCGCAGTATTATAAACTTCTGCGGAAAATCAAAGCGGGGGCGAAATGGGTGCTGCCGCAACTCGGTTATGATATGCGGAAGTTCGCCGAAGTTAAAACGTTTCTCGAAAAATTCAATTCCAACGTTCCGCTCATCGGCAATGTTTATGTTCTGACCAAGACCGCTGCCGAGATGTTCAATGCCGGTGTGTTAGCGGGCTGCACTGTTTCGGACGGACTCCTTGCCGACATCAAAAAATACTGCGCCGGTGAAGATAAAGGAAAACAATTCTTCAAGGAACTAGCCGCGAAACAAATTGCCGTCTTTCGCGGCTTGGGATTTACAGCCGCTCACATCGGCGGAATCGCTAAACCGGAATCCTTCTTTGAAATAGCCGATTTATCGAAACAATTCGCCGATGATTGGAAAACGTTCTATAACGAGATTCAATACAGCGATGTCGGGACATTTTTCTATTACGACGCTGAAGGACGTGAAAACACAGTTCTTTCACAGCGGAAGAGAACGAAGAACGTCAACTTGTTTTACCGTTTTTCCCGATTGGTTCACGCCGTTGCGTTTAACCGAAACCGCGCGCTTTATCCTGTATTGAAAAGTTTGTATCGGTTTTTGAAACGGGACAAGTTGGTCTGCCGCTGCGTTTCCAAAACGCTGCACTTGATTGAAAGTAGCGGCAAGAATTTAATGTACGGCTGTTCCGATTGCGGGGACTGCGGCTTGCCGGACACGGCGTATCTTTGTCCGATGAATAGTTGTTCCAAAAATATGCGGAACGGTCCCTGCGGCGGTTCTCAAAACGGCAGATGCGAAGCCGGTGATAAGAATTGCGTTTGGACGATTGCTTACGACCGAATGAAGTACTTCGGCGAATGGGATGATTTCAAAGACCTTCCGCCGATTTGTTATAACGCGGCTTTGAAAGACACGAGTTCATGGGCGAACTTGTATCTTGACCGCGACCATTCCCGTTAACACAGAACAAAATAGCGCAGGATTAGAAATCCTACGCTAACGGAGAATTTAATATCTCACTATGGACTACCTCACGAGTGAGGCGGCGTATTGCGGCAACTGGTTCGCAATACCCAGCGTCTGCATACCGGACTGGAGCAGCAGTTGTAATGCCGTGAGCCGGGAACTTTCTTCTGCGAAGTCGGCATTGGCAATCGAACCCTGTGCGTCAGTCAAGGCAACAAGTTGGTCTTGCAAAACGTTAATCATCGGGTCAAACAAACTGCTTTGAAGCGCACCGATTCTTCCGCGTGCATTGGCAACGTATGCAATCGACTCGTTGACGATTCTGTCCGCTAACTTGCGGCTGGCATCCGAAGTTGTCAAGTCGGCTGCACCGCCGGACTTCAACTGGAACAATCTGCCGCTGGTGCCGCCGATTGCAGTCGTCATCATCGAAGCAATACCGATTCGCTTCTGCTGCGCCGAAACAACATCAGGTCCGATTTGGAACAGCGCGCCGCCGCCGGTTATGTCAAAGCCG
>WRCR01000020.1 GCA_009783865.1 Planctomycetaceae bacterium
AAATCAACAAAACAGAAATTTTTTATTTGCCTTTTCCGTAAAAAAAGGTAAATTAGGAAAAGAATAGCGGACTTCTCATAATTTACTGTATATGATTTACCTTATCGCCGCATACCTTTGGTTGACACTTCATCAAGCGTACAATGTATGGACTTGGATGGGAGTATTCCGCATTGAAAAAATCCTCGCCGCCGTAATACTAACCGCCTGGGCAACTGCCGGTGAAAAGACGTTCATCGAAAATAAAGTGAATCTGGCGGTCGGACTAATGGTCGTTGCTATGACCATCGCTGCCGTGATGAGTCCGTACCAGTCCGTTCTTGATAATCGGGAATACTACGACTGGATGAAAGCGGCATTGCTGTATCTCCTGATGATGACTCTCATAAAGTCAGAAAAAGAGTTAAAGTTCCTTTTGACAACAATGATTATATCGTGGTTTCTATACATGGGACATTCATACTACGAGTTTCATTGCGGAAGAGGTTCTTGGCAGCAGGGAGTATGGAAAATCATCGGCGTGGACGGTTCCGATGCCAATACCTTCGGAATGAGATGCAACTATATGGTACCTTTTCTTTTCCCGTTTGCGATGCTGCTAAAAAAGAAATGGCATTACCTTTTCATTCTTGCATATCTGCTGCTGTTCGTCCGAGTCATTCAGTTAACAGGTTCCCGCACTTCGTTCCTGATGCTTATACTTTTTGCTATTACGGCGGGGGTCTTGTCAAAGCACCGCGTGAAGATAATACCGGCATTGCTCATCGGAGCCGCCGTCGGCTGGGCAACTTTGGATGAATCGCAAAAGGAACGCTACCGCACTATTTGGGATTCTAGTGCAGGTGCTGGACATACACAGACCTACGCAGATGGACGACTTGCTGGTTTTTACGGAGGTTTAGAGGTTTTTATGACTTCGCCAATCTGGGGGGTCGGTCCCGGATGCTACCGTTTCACGCCGGTTGCAACCGGATACGGAGAGCACAAGGGGGCTTACACACACTTTCTATACGGTCAAATACCGAGCAACATCGGATTATTAGGGATTCTCGGCTGGTCATCGATGCTCGTCTGTGTCGGTTTGAATCACATGCAAATAAGGGAACTGGACAACGAATTCAAACGCCGAAAACTAGAAAATGAAAGTAAATTTGTTGCGGCTCTATCGTATGCGATAATGCTGTCCTTTTTCTTGCTGCTTTTCGGCGGCTTTGCGGGACATAACGCCTTTAATTGGAATTGGCTTTGGTATCCGGCTTTTCAAGGTGTCGGTTTGTACGTTTTGCAGCAGAAAATGATCGAGGTAAAGAAAGCGGAGTCGCTGTCTGCCGCCGTTGAAAAATGTTAAAATATATCCAAGGGAATTGAATACTTCACCCCCGTTTTACTTCCCCCGTTTTTATGTCGAATGAAAATCCTTGTAATAGACGAGTGGCTGCCGTCAATCCGTAATTCGGGAAAATCCATACGGACTTACGAATTGCTGGCACCATTTACGAAAAAACATCAGATAACTTATCTGGCGCACATTGACGGCAAAGAACAGCCGGAACAACTGCGGCAAATGCAGGAAGCCGGTTTCAACACCGTCTGCGTGCCGCGCAGGAAACGTTATGCAACGGCGGCAGCGATACTATTGGGTGCCGTGCCGGCGATGTTCAGTTCTATGCCGATTTCGGTAAAACGGCACTATTCGCCGGATTTTGCAGCGAAAATCAAGGAACTCGTTCAAAAGGAATCATTCGATTTAATGCACATCGAGTGGTCGCACTACGCCGTCTATGGACAGTTTGTTCCGCAACTGCCGCAGTTTATCTGCACGCATAATGTTGAGTATCTTTCATGGAAGCGTTTCACGCAAGTCACGAAAAATCCGTTTAAGATTGCACTCGGACTGCACGAAGCCGTTAGAATGTATTACTTTGAAAAACACGCTTATCGAAAAGCCGATTATCTTTCAACCGTTTCGGAAAATGATGCCGAAATCGTCCGAAAATGCTTCGGCATTGAAGACGTAGCGGTGATTTCCAACGGCGTTGGAATTGCGCAGTATGATGAAGTTTCCAACAATCCGAAACCGGCACATTTCGTCTATTGCGGTTCGATGGATGCCGGTGTGAATCAAGATGCTGTGTATTACTTCATCAAGGATATTTTCCCGCTGATTGCAAAGAAACGCCCGGACGCAACTTTCTGTGTTATCGGACGTAATCCGCCGGAAAAATTTCTGCAACTGCAAACGGCGAAAATCAAATTTCTCGGCGGTGTTGCCGACATCCGTGTTCCGCTAAAAGAAGGAGCGGTCGAAGTTGTTCCGCTTCGCATCGCAGGCGGTTCTCGGCTGAAGATATTGGAAGCATTTGCGGCAAAGATACCGGTAGTTTCGACTTCTATCGGAGCCGAAGGATTGGAAATAGAAGACGGCAAGAACATCGTTCTAGCGGATACACCGGAGGACTTTGCCGACAAAGCGGTTGCGCTGCTTGATGATGAAGCGTTGCAAAGAACGCTCATCGAAAACGGCAGAAAACTAGCGGACGAAAAATACGACTGGAGCAGTATTGCATCGCTGGTTGAACGGGCTTGGCTGCGGACGATTGAAAAACATAAGAATGCAACACAAAGAGGCGGGCGGCTTTAGCCCCCGCAATTAGTTCTGCCAACTGCCGCCCAATTTTGTATCAACTACCAGCGGAACCTGCAGCGGCTGTCCAAGTTGCATCGTTCCAACGGCAATCGTTTTCAACTCTTCAGCGTAGTCCGCTTTCACTTCAAAAACCAGTTCGTCATGAATTTGCAGTAAGAGGTTCGCTCGCCGCATATCAAACGTGTTATTACTGAACAGTTTAACCATTGCCTGTTTCATCAAATCGGCGGCGGTTCCCTGAATAACCGTATTGACCGCCATTCTTTCCGCTTGATTCAAACTTCCTTTGCGTTCTGACCGAACCGTTCCTTCACGAAAATACCGCCGCCGTCCGAAAAGCGTTGACACGAAACCTTTCACGATGCACTCGTCAAGAATCGAATCAAGATACTTTCTTATCGAAGCGTATTTTGCAAAATAGCCGTCAATAAAACCCTGCGCATCCTTCGATGGAATGTCCAATTCCTTTGACAACCCGAAAGCGGTCTGTCCGTAAATTATGCCGAAGTTGACGGCTTTCGCAGCACGCCGCTGCGCCAGCGTTATTAGTTCCGCCTCACCGACATTAAATATCTCCATCGCAACGGTTGTATGAATGTCATCGCCGTTCTGAAACGCCCTACAAAGCGTTTCATCTTGCGAAAAATGTGCTAAAACCCGCAACTCGATTTGAGAATAATCGCAGGATAAAAGATAATCGAATTCCTTGCCCGGCTTGAACGCTGCCCGAATCCTTTTGCCTTCTTCGTTGCGAACCGGGATGTTTTGCAAATTCGGATTGCTCGAACTCAATCGACCCGTTATTGCCGAGGTCTGACTAAATGAAGTATGTATCCGTCCTGTCTTCGGGTGTATCTGTTTCGGAAGTGCGTCAACGTAGGTACTCTTCAACTTTGACAGTGAACGATATCGAATGACCCTTTCGGGAAGCGGATGATATGCCGCCAATTCTTCGAGTACATCGATGTCGGTACTCCGCAGCGTTCCCGACCTCGTTTTCTTGACGACGTGCAAACCGAGTTCATCGAAAAGTACTACCGCCAGTTGCTGCGGAGAATTGATGAGAAAAGAATGACCTGCGGTTCTATAAATGTCCATTTCAAGAGACCGCAGCCGTTCTTCAAGATAAAGCGACAAGGATTTCAATTCGTTTTTATCAAACGTGATGCCGACGGTTTCCATGTCGGTCAACACACCCGACAACGGCAACTCAATATCGTAAAAGAGATGATGAAATTGCGCAGCGGTTTTCGGTTCCAGCAGTTTGTATAACTTCCAAGTTATTAAAGCGTCTTCACCGGCGTATTCGGAAATGAACTGTATCTGCACTTCGTCCATGCGTTTTTGATGTCTGATGCCGATGATTTCGCCGATTTTTATCGTCTTGTAATTAAGATGCCGCAGTGCCAGGTCATCGAGATTATGCAGGTTCTCACCGGAGCAAAGCAGGAAGTCGGCAAGCATAGTATCGAACACAATGCCTTGCAGTTTTACGTCAACATTCCGCAGCACTACGGCATCGTACTTTATATTCTGTCCGATTTTTTTAATGTTCGGGTCTTCGAGAACCGGTTTCAATGCGGCTATAACTGTCTCTTGATTAAGGACTTGCGCACCGAGAGGTCCCCGCAGCGGAAGATAAAATGCTTCGGCATCATTCCACGCAAAAGACATGCCGACAATGTTAACGTATCGGGGCATCGTCGCATCAAATTGCCGCGCAATCGCCGCGGTCTCGGTATCGAAAGAAAATTCGCTCTGCCGTTTTAACTGCTGAAGGAAATCCTCAAACTTTTCGGCAGTATCGACAACGTGATAAACTCCCGCAGATTGCTGAGGCGGAAGAACATCTTTGTTCACCGGCAGACCGTCTTCAGCGGTGAGTTTTTTGGACGACAACATGTTTGCCGTTCTGACTTTCGCATAGAGCGACTTGAAGCCGAGACGCTGAAACAACGAGTACAGTTTTTCGGAATCATATCCTTGATAAGCGGAATTTTCCCAATCAACGGAAAACGGTACGTCCTTGCGAAGTTGCACTAACTTCTTACTCAAGTAAGCGGATTCTTTTCCGCTGCGCAGTTTTGACGCTTGTTTTTCGGGTATTTTCAGGAGGTTTTCATAGATACTGTCAAGCGTTTCGAATTTGTTTAACAAATCGGAAGCGGTCTTCGCTCCAACTCCCGACACGCCCGGCACGTTATCGGAAGAGTCGCCGACCAACGCTTGATAATCAACTACCTGCTCCGGCATAACTCCCCAGTCGGACAGTACTTGTTCACGCTGTAAAATAGTTTGCTTCCTCAAATTGAAAAGCGAAACGTTGTCATTTATCAGTTGCCGGCAATCTTTATCAGTAGTGACGATGACACATTTTCCGCCGAGTTCAACGATTTGATGCGCAAGGGTTGCCAGCAAGTCATCTGCTTCGTAACCGTCTACTCCCAGTGCTTTGACTCCCATTGCATCGAGGATTTCACGGGCGATGCCGATTTGCGGACGCAAGTCCACCGGCATTTCGGAGCGGTTCGCTTTGTATTCCGGGTATAATTCATGCCGAAAGGTCAACTTCGGCATATCGAAGCAGCAGAACAGATAGTCCGGCGGCTGTTGACCGAAACACGGATTATTAAGAAGCCCGAACAGGTCGCGGGTGAAGCCGAATACCGCTCCGACAGGTTCTCCTTGCGGACTTGACATCGGCGGTAAAGCGTGAAACATTTGATACAGCAGTCCGTGCGCATCGAGTATGCAGACGGTCTTTCCTTGAAGTGAAGTAGTCATGCTGGACAGTATAACGGAATGTATCAAAAATTCCAGCACATTCCGAGCAAAATCGTGTGTGCGTTATAATTGCTTGCCAGTTCTGCGATATAACGAAAATATAAATCAAGAGCAGAACCGTAAGAGGAAGTCCAGCCCGCTCCGAAAAATGCACGGGTATCCGGCATCTTAATACCGGGCAAATAACTGACGACAGGCACTTCACCGAAGAAAGCGTTGTGAACCAATTCCCGATTACCGGCTTCGTAAAGAAGACCAGCGAACAAACGCGGCGAAACAACAGCGTATAATCTCTTCGTTTTCCAAGAGTACCGCACACCGGTTAGGAACGAGGTTTTGCCGCCGTCGTCGTTCTTATTATCTAATTGAATATATCTGACACCGAGATACGGTTCAAGACGTGCTAAACCGTGTTCACGATGAAATCCAAATTCGCCGTTCACAAACCAGAACAGCGGGTTTGAATTCCTGCTGTGATGTACCAGAGCGGAATTTTCCGAAGAACCGAGACCGGTTTCAACATCAAAATAACATCGGTGAAAGATTTTGCGGAAATACAAAGAGCCGAAATAACCGCCGATGCTTTCGTTGTACTGCCGGTTGTTCTGCAATACTTTTACGTCGAATTGATTTGTACCTGCACTGATACCGGATAAGAATTCTCTGCCCCACTGCTGTTCGAGACCTAGCGCGAATCCCAGCGTTTGCATTTTCGGATTGCCGAAGGTATTTGTGTCATCGGTTTCCATCCAGTTTCCGAAGGCGCGGAACCAAGTGCGGTATCGTGATTGCTTATATGCGAAGACCAGCGAATCCTGCCAATTTCCCGTATGGTGTGAAAAGCGTTCCAAGAGAAAGCGCGGCACGACTTCTTGTGCGTTTGCCGCTGCGGTTAAAAAAAACATCAGCAAGAAACACAGAAAAAATCGTTTAGCGTGCGGTTCGTAGAACCGCACGCTAAACATGGAGAATGGTTTCTTTGTCATACTATTGTATAACTACTGTGGTACAGTTCCGGGAACTTCTGCGACCGGCGTTGATGCGGGTACGGACATCTCGGTACCCGGCACTGAAACCGGTGCGGCTATTTGTCCGCTGCCATCCGCTGGCTGCGGTTCCGGTGCATTCGGATTTGCATTCGGCGGGCGCGGCACAAAAAACGGAACTTTGGCTATCGCCTTGTTCTGATTGCTGACGGCTAAAACGCCGGGTTCGTTGTTGGCATCGAAACCGTTGCGGAGAATCCAGCCCTGTGTGACTTCCTGTCCGACAACATTCGCACCGTTTTTGCTGCGGACTATAACTTCACCGCCGAGTTCGTTGGATGAACCCATTTCGGTAAAGAACCGCCATTGGTCCATCGGCTTTTCGTTCAGGTTATCCGGCGTTGTGAAAATCCGGTTGCCAACGAAAACATGTCCCTGATACTGCGTCCCGATGAACTTTTTACCGAGAACAACCTGATTTGCCAAGACGGAGCCGTCTTTCAAAATCACGTCATCTTTGCCGTCTTTGTCAACGAGGACGGCTTGCTGTGTGATTTTCAGTTGTGCGACTTCGAGATTGTCGAATTTTGTTTTTGCCCCCATGAAGAAGACAACGGCTGCTCCGACTACACCGCCGACAAGAGCCGAAAGAACTGAAGAAACTAATTTTTCACTCATTGAGTAACCTCCGTGTAAAGTGTTGAAGTTTTGCCGTCAGTTTCGTGCTTCCGGCAACCTGTTTTTCCGTTGCCAACCACTGCTTGATACCGTATCGAAGCAGCGTCAAAACTGACAACGGGCGCATTGTATTCTTTTTTTTGAATTCGCGCAATAGCAATTTTCAGGCGGTAATCTAAAACCTGTGCGGAATACCGCACTCCGCCGCCCGGAGGTAGGCGGCTGCCTGAAAGATTGCGGAATTTCCCAACGCGGCACTTTTTGCTCTTGCCAACATTAACGGGGGTGTTAGAATTTCCGCAGTTGTTATTTCGCCGATAGTCACCGGCGGCTATTATTATTTTTGTTGTTATTACTCACCGCTAATTGTTAAAATGAATAAGAAAATATTAAATCAGGTGGTACAGGTAAAAGAAACGCATTGGCAGGCATTTGCCCCTTGTTTTTTAGGGGTTTGGCTTTGCAAAAATTTTTCGAGTCAGGGCTTGTTGTTCGGCGGTTGCGGCGCGGCGGGAAACGTGCAGTTGGACTGTTTCCGCATCGTGTTCGTTGTATCTCTTCAAGAATGTGTTATAATTGCCGCATAGTCAAACTACAAACTGTTAAATTTTATCCCTTATGTTAAAAAACACTTGTTTCATTCTCGTCTCGTTTTGTTTCGTGCTGACAGTTGCTGCGGATGATGAACGTCTCATTCGCAAGTTTGAAGGGCATACCGACCGCACTACTTCCGCTGTTTTTGGGGCAACGGATGATATTTTCGTCTCTTGCGCAATGGACGGAAAAGTAATCCTTTGGAAAATCAACGGCGACGATGTCAAGTCGGTTGTGCTGAACCTAGGTACGAAGGCGTACTCGGCAGCAGTCGGCGATGACGGACGCAGCGTTGCCGCAGCAGGAGAAGATATGTCCATATTCTTTTGGAACGCCGGTTCCAACGAACCGGTAAAACGTTTGAACGCCCACACCGCTCCGCTTTTATGCGCCGCTTATACAAAGAAAGGCAGCGGCTGGGCTTCCGGCGGAAAGGACTCCAATATATTTCTTTGGAACGGTGGCGCAAATGACGCTGTCGGAAAACTCGCCGGACATGCCGATGCCGTCCTGAGCGTTGAATTCAATTCGGACGGAACACGACTCGTCTCCGCCGCCGGCGATAAATGTGCCGCTATTTGGGATACAAGAACGAAAAAGTATATTCACGTTCTCAAAGGACATAAGAAGGAAGTCCGCTGCGCTTCATTCAATGCCGATGCTAGTAAAGTTATAACCGGCAGTTATGACGGCACCGCGATTATCTGGGATGCAAAGACCGGCAAACAACTGAAATTGATTAAGACCCCGCATGAAAAGGTCTTCGGTGCTGTCTTCACGTCTGACGAAAACAAAGTTATCACCGGCGGCAGCGGAAAAATCAATCTCATTATCTGGGATGCACAAAAAGAAACAATGCTGGAAAAGTTAACCGGTCACGATTCAACGGTGTCTTCGCTGTCTGTTAGTCCAAACGGCAAAAAATTATTAAGTTGCGGCGGCAACGATGTTTTCCTTTGGGACATTTCGGAAAAATAAACAAGACAAGAGCGGCGGGCATACGCCCGCCGTATAGTACAATGATTTATCTTGACAACAACGCAACTACCAATGTTGCACCGGAAGTACTGGAAACGATGCTTCCGTTTTTCAAAGAAGAATACTACAATCCGAGTTCGATGTACGGCGCGGCAAAACTCGCACGATATGCTGTTGAAAGCGCGCGGAATACTTTTGCCGGTGAATTAAAGACGGCGCATAATTCCGAAATAATTTTCACTTCTTGCGCTACCGAAAGTATTAACGCTGCCATTTTCGGAGCGGCGAAAGCCAATCCTGAAAGACGGCATATTGTTACGACGGCAGTTGAACATCCGGCGGTGCTTGAGGTTTGCAAGCAACTTCAGCGCGACGGATACGAGGTCTCAATCATCGGCGTTGACAGAGACGGCAACATCGACCTGCATGAGTTTATCCGCGAATTGCAGCCGGAAACACTTCTGGTCGCAATCATGCATGCCAACAATGAGACCGGCGTTATCTTCCCGATAGAACAACTTGCCGGTATCACGAAGGAAACGAGCCGCAAGATTCTGTTTTTCTGTGATATAACGCAGACCTTCACGAAAGTGCCTGTCAATGTATGCGGCAATTTTCGGGACGTTGATATGCTGGCGTTTTCGGGACATAAATTTCACGCGCCGAAAGGTGTCGGTGCTTTGTATATCCGAAGAGGAACGCCTTGCCGCAGTTTTTTCATCGGCGGACATCAGGAATTCGGCAGACGGGCTGGCACGGAGAATGTCGCTCTCATTGCAGGAATGGCAAAGGCAGTAGACGCTGCGGCGGAACATCACCAGAGTGATGCGGAGCGTATCGAAACATTGCGGAATAAACTGCAAAACGGAATAATAGAGAGAATCCCGAATGTCGAAGTCAATGGTCTCAATGCCGAGCGGATGCCGAACACATTGAATGTTGCTGTTCATTACGTTGAGGGTGAAAGTATGCTGACAATGCTGGATGAATTGGAGATTTGTGTTTCGAGCGGTTCTGCCTGCACATCAGGTTCACTTGAACCGTCTCATGTTTTAACGGCGATGGGCGTTCCGTTCACGGCGATGCATGGTTCGGTGCGTTTCAGTTTAAGCCGATATAACACGGAAGAGGAGATTGATTTCGTGCTGGAACATTTTCCGAAAGTCGTTGCAAACTTGCGCCGTATGTCGCCATATTGGGACCAGGGTAATAATTGTCCGCGGGAAGAAACGTCTGGCGGCGGTTCCTAATACCGCTATTCGAATAGTAGAAAGCATACCATATTACTTTTGCCGAATAATTGCCGCTGCCTTCTTTATTTACCCTTGCGGGGCAACGGGGGCTGATGAAGTCCCCGCATCTTTGAGAGTTGAGTTGTTCTTTTCTATCAATGAGCGTTCTGCGGCGTTATGTGCAGAACTTTCTGAACGCTGGACAACAACTGCTCGAAACGCACCGGCTTGTTAAGCAGTACATCCGCAGCAATCCAGTTGCGTTCCCAGCCGGATTCCCGTGAAAACGCAATGTCATAAAGATTTACAGTCGACGAAAGCAGAATAAACGGCACCGACGGATAATCACGCTTCAAGTGATAACCCAGCGTAAAACCGCTGTCCGAATTTTCCAGCGATAAGTCCGCTATCACAAGTTCATACTTGCCGGTCTTCATTGCTTCTTCCGCCGCTTCGGCACTATCCGCTTCGGAGATGGAAAATCCGCTTCCGGAAAGTTGCGATTTCAATTCCGCTCTTGCGTCCGCATTTTGCTGAACGATAAGGATATTCATGGTTAGTTAATAGTTAATAGTGATTAGTGAATAATGGGTAGTGATTAGTGGATAGTGGATAGTGGATAATTGCTTGCGGAACTATTCACTATTCACTCTTAACTATTCACTAAGTAAGTACTTCACGCTGGTGATAATCCGTGTGCAGCAGTTCGTGTGAACGGTGTCCGCAAGGTTCACCAAGGAACTCCTTGTAAATACGTATGACGTATGGATTACTGTGCGATGTCCGCAGCGACTCGGAATCATCAATCGTGTAAAGTGCTTTTGTCCGTTCTTTGATTTTCTCAAGGTCGGTGCCGTAGGGCTGTCCGCCGCCGCCGACGCAACCGCCGGGACAAGTCATCACCTCGATAAAATGCAAGTCGGTTTTCTCACCGCTGTTGATGGCGTCAAGCAGTTTCTTGGCGTTGCCCAATCCGTTGACAACCGCAACACCGACATTTACAACACCGAGTCCCGGAACGTCAATATCAATATGGGCTTCTTTAACACCCGCCAAGCCGCGGACTGCATCGACACGAAGATTTTTCATGTCGCCGTCTTTCACAATGAAACTGTTATCAAGCGTGCCGCCCTTGAGAAAATTATATGCGCTGCGGATTGCCGCTTCCATTACGCCGCCAGTCACGCCGAAAATCTTACCGGCTGTACTGCGCGTTCCAAACGGCGTATCTGCCGGTTCGGGCTGCAAACTCGAAAAGTCAAGATTGAAACTGCGGATGAGTTGAGCATACTCGCGGGTAGTCAGAACAGCGTCCGTATCCTGATAACCGCTGCGTCCCATTTCGGGTCGGCTTGCCTCGAACTTTTTTGCCGTGCAAGGCATAATCGCAACGCTGAAAATGTTTTTCGGGTCGATGCCCTGCTGGTCAGCAAAGAACGTCTTCGTAATCGCCGCCTGCATACTCATCGGACTCTTGCAAGTCGAAAGATTCGAAATGTTCTGCGGGAAAAATGTTTCAACATATTTAATCCAGCCCGGCGAACAGGAAGTGAACAACGGCAGAATCCCTTTCGGGTTCTGTTTCTCGACCAATACTTTCTTGACCCGCCCAACAAGTTCGGTTGCTTCCTCCATAATCGTTAAGTCAGCCCCGAAACTCGTATCAAAGACGTAATTGAAACCGACAGCGCGACCAGCGGCATGAAGCAAACCGACTGTATCGATTCCTATCGGCAGATTGAATTCCTCGCCAAGCGAGACCGAAACGGACGGAGCGTGCTGCAAAATCACGACTTTGTTCTTGTCCCGCAGCGCGTCAACAACACGGTCAATGTGCGACTTGCCCGTCAAGGCACCGACCGGACAAGTGTTCACACACTGTCCGCAGTTCACGCAACTGCTGACGTTAAGTCCTTCGTCAAAGGCGGTTCCAATCGTTGTTTTGGAACCGCGACTGATAAAGTCAATACAGGCAACGCCTTGAATCTCGTCGCAAACTCGGACGCACTTGCCGCACTTGATACATTTTTCGGGGTCGCGGACAATGGACTCGCCGGAATAATCACGGGAATATGAATTCTTCGCACCGACAAAACGGCGGCGGCGGATACAAAACTCTTCGGCAAGCGTTTGCAGTTGACAATGATGATTGCGCTCACAGTACAAACAGTCATCGGGATGGTCGGCAAGCAGCAATTCGACTATTGTCTTGCGGGCTGCAACAGCACGCTCCGAATGAGTATGAACCTTCAATCCGGCTGACACCGGGAAAGCACAAGCAGGAATTAAACTGCGCTGTCCTTCAATTTCGACAACGCACATGCGGCACGCACCAGTCGGAGATAATCCCTCGACAAAGCACAGGGTCGGAACATGAATTCCGGCTCTGCGCAGCGTCTTCAAGAGCATTTCGCCCGGCACCGCATCAACGGTACGTCCATTGACTTCGATAGATATTATTTCAGTAGTCGCCATTGTTATAATAGTTCGTTGTGTTATAGTAGTGTAAATTTATATCTTGATAATCGCATTGAACCGGCAGTTGTCGGCACACGCACCGCAGCCGATGCATGCTTCTTTGTCGATAGTATGCGGCTTCTTCAGTTCACCTGTAATCGCCTGAACCGGACATTTCTTAGCGCAAAGTGTACAGCCCGTGCATTTGTCGGTTATTTCATAACGGATTAAATCCGTGCAAACCTTAGCCGGACATTTCCGGTCATAGACATGCGCTTCGTATTCGTGTTTGAACCAGCACAAAGTCGAAAGAACCGGATTCGGTGCGGTTTGTCCGAGACCGCACAGCGAAGTGTCTCGGATTATTTCGGCAAGTTGTTCCAGATATACCACGCTTTGGAAACGTTCCAGCGTTTCTTTCTGTGATTCTCCCCGTCTTCCATGCGTAATTTTTTCCAGCGTTTCCAGCATCCGGCGTGTTCCTTCACGGCAGGGAACACATTTGCCGCAGGATTCCCGCTGAATGAAGTCCATGAAGAATTTTGCAACATCGACCATGCAGTTGTCTTCGTCCATAACAACGAGTCCGCCGGAACCCATCATTGCCCCGACTGTTTTCAGGGACTCATAATCAATTTCGATGCCGACTTTGCTTTCGGGAATACAGCCGCCGGAAGGACCGCCGATTTGGACTGCCTTGTACTTCTTACCGTTTGCAATCCCGCCGCCGATTTCGAACACCACTTCCTTTAGCGAAGTTCCCATTGCGACTTCAACCAAACCCGTTCGGGAAACCTTGCCGGAGAGAGCGAAAACCTTCGTTCCCTTGCTTCCGTCGTTCTTTCCCTTTGCTCCTGTTCCGATGACGTTGAACCATGAACTGCCGTTCTTAAGAATTGCCGGTATATTGGCAAGTGTTTCTACGTTGTTAATGATAGTCGGATGTCCGAACAAGCCGGAAACGGCAGGAAACGGCGGACGCGGACGCGGCATACCGCGCTTGCCTTCAATACTGTGAATCAATGCCGTTTCTTCTCCGCAAACGAAAGCACCGGCACCTTTCTTGATAATCATTTTGAGCGAAAAGTCCGTGCCGAGAATCTTGTCACCGAGCAGGTTGTTTGCTTCGGCATCGGCAATCGCAATCTCTAGACGTTTGATTGCCAAAGGATATTCTGCCCGAATATAAACGTATGCCTTGTTTGCACCGATGGAATAAGCGGCGATTGCCATACCTTCGAGCAGCCGATGCGGGTCTCCTTCGATGAGTGCTCTGTCCATGAATGCGCCGG
Organism: Planctomycetaceae bacterium; assembly: GCA_009783865.1. Lineage (GTDB taxonomy): Bacteria > Planctomycetota > Planctomycetia > Pirellulales > Thermoguttaceae > WRKP01. The sequence goes on from WRCR01000020.1 coordinate 13,649, forward strand.
GGTCGCCTTCGTCGGCATTGCAAACGAGATACCGCTGCGGGTCTTTCTGGACTTGGGCGAATTTCCATTTTTTACCGGTGGGAAAACCGCCGCCGCCTCGACCGCGCAGACCGCTCAAATCGACTTCGTCGGCAACTTCTTGCGGTGTCATTGCTTTCTGTCCGCTGCCGCCGAGAACTTTTTTGAGTCCTTGATAACCGCCCCAAGCGAGATATTCTTCCAAGCCAGTCGGTTCGATAACGCCGCAATTCTGTAAAACCCAGCGGGTTTGCGGACCGAAGAACGGGTGTTCATCCTGATATTGGACACCGTCCCACGCTTTTGCGTTGACAGTGCGGAATTGTCCGAGCACAAGGTTTTGCACCGCGTCAAGATTTCCGGCAAAGACCGCATCAAGAACAGCGGGGACTTTATCCTGCGTAACGGTTTGGAACATCAAACGTGTTCTGCCGGGAAGTTGAATGTCAACGAGCGGTTCAAAAACGCATAGACCGATGCAGCCGACTTCAATAATTTCGGCATCAATTTTTTTATCGGCGAGATATTTTTTGACAGCGTCAAGGGTGAATTCCGCACCGGCACCGATTCCGCAGGTTCCCATTCCGATGTAAATCACGGGCTTCGCAACGGTTTCACGGCGAAGTTCGGCAAATTTTTTACTATAAACGGCGGCGTTTTTATCGTCGGACTTTGCGCCGGAAATCGCCCATTGGAGGAAGTTCTTATCAACTTTGACTGGCATGATAATATCTGAATAAAATTGTTTTAGGAATTTCGTTTAGCCCTATTTCAAACTGCTATTTCGATTGTTTTTCGTATTGTTTCAAGATGCCCGGTATCACTTGGGTTGTCAGATTGGCGTGAACGTTCTTTCCGACGTTCATTACCGGTGCGAGTCCGCAGGCACCGATGCAGGCAACGACTTCCAGCGAAAACAATCCGTCTTTGGTGGTTTCGCCTGCTTCGATTTTCAATTCCCGCTTCAATGCTTCGAGAACGGCGAGTGAACCTTTGACGTGACAGGCAGTTCCGCGGCAAATCTGAATATGATTTTTCCCTTGCGGCGTGAAACGGAATTGATTGTAAAAGGTTGCGACTCCGTAAATCTTGCTCACCGGCAGATTCAATTCTTTTCCGACAGCGACAACGGCTTCGCGGGAAAGAAAGCCGAATTCCTCTTGAATCTCCTGCAAAACAGGAATGAGAGTATCGCGTCCCGCATTGGGATGACCGGCAATAATTTTTTTAACGCTTTGTTCGACGGGTGAAGGACTAGCCATTGGAGTTGCAAGATTCAAATAAGTATTTGGTTAGTAAATGAACGAACACAGGCAATTCGATAATTTATTATTTAATTCGTGGGCGTTATTATACATTTTTTTTTGTGTTTGTATAGGGTGTGTAAATTTTTCTGGGAGCGGAAAATTTTGCGGGAATTGGCAGCCGCTGACCTCTGATCGGCGGAGTGCGGTACTCCGCACAGGATATCAATGCCCAAACGGCAAAACATAAAACGACTTATGGTTTTCACTGCCCCGTATTAAGACAAGTTTTCCCCTTTGCGGTTTAGCGTTTCCGGTAAAAAATCCGAATTAGGAAAAATCGTAAAATAGCCCGAAAGTACTATTATTTCTATTCTTACGGAAAGAAAAAATAAAATTACCGCTGATAACCCATCAGGGTATTTGACAAGTCCGGTATTAAACATAAAATCAATGCGCTGCGTAGGTCAGAAACATTAACCCTTAATCCCCCTAGTTCCGTAATGGAGTCCGCCGAAAATACCGTGAACCTTCACGATAACATAACAAAAAAAGTATTCGGCGCACTTGAAGTTTTACTCGGCAAAGAACGTTTTGCAGTTTGGTTCAGCGGCTCCGCTGTCCAACTCAAAGAAGAGAACGAAAATAAAACCCTTGTTTTCACCGTTAGAAATCGTTTTGCTGCCGATTGGATTAAAAACAATTTCGGGAAGGAACTCGAACAAGTATGCGTCCTGATATTTAATCAAGTCCTGCCGATTCATTTTGTCCTCGGAGGAAGTCCTTTCTCACCGCTGAAGTCCGGCGGTGATGCTCAGAAGCGGGTCTATTCCGCTGAATATTCGGCACCGCCGCCGGAGCAGAATCCCGCACTGAAGACGGCAGGTCCCCGGTTTCATTCCTTGAAAACATTTGTTGAAGGAATGTCAAACCGCCTTGCTTGCCGGGCAGTGGATTTAGCGTTGAATCATCCCGGAAAGATAACCCCGATGTATATTTCGGGACCATCAAGCGTCGGCAAGACGCATCTCCTCGAGGGAATTTGGACGGAATACCGCAAAAAACGGAAAACACCGCTGTATATGACGGCTGAACAATTCACCGCCGCTTTTATGGAAGCAATACAACGGGGGACAACCCGAAACGAAATCGCCGAGTTTCACAACAGATTTAAGAACATAGCGATACTGCTCATCGATGACATTCAGCACTTTATCAACAAGGACGCAACGCAGAACATATTGATTCAAACCATTGATACACTGCAAAGCAAAGGAATACAAATCGTTTTATCCGGCAGTATTCCGTTTCAGAATTTAGAAAACCGCCTGAAGCCGGAAATTGTCAGCCGCATACAGGCGGGTATGATTTGTCCTATCGAACAGCCGGAACGCGAAACCTCGTTGAAAATTGTTCAGAACCTTGTTGCGGAACGGAAACTGCCCTTCGGAGACGATATTTGCCGTATGATTGCGTCTCGTTTCGGGATACATGCCCGTCAACTGCATGGGGCGGTCAATCTGCTTCACGCATCATTTCCGACGACAGACGAACCGCTAACCTTGAAGGCGGCGGAAGAAACATTGGCGAAGTTGGAGAGTTATCAACGGCGCAATGTCCGTTTGCAGGATATAAATAAAGCGGTTTGCGAAACCTTCGGTCTTTCGGAAGATGCGTTGAAATCAAAGAGCAGAATTGAGCCGATTTCAACGGCGAGAACACTTGCGATGTTTCTTGCACGAAAGCACACCGGGGCTGCACTTGTCGAAATCGGTCATTTTTTCGGCGGGCGTAAACACAGCACTGTTATATCGGCGCAAAAGAAGGTTGACGGTTGGGTTGATTCCGCTCATCCGATTAACGCCGGTCATTTTGCATTGCCGGTGCCGGAAGCGATTCAACGAATTGAGCGGGTATTGCAATCGCAATAGGCGGCGACACAAGTCACCAACTCCCGAACATTTCTGCGAACCGCCGTTCCGACAAACCGCCTAACATCAAGTCCTAAATCAAAAAATTTTTCCGACGCAACTCCTTGAAAACAAAACACTTCCGTAAATTGTATCATTTTGCACATGCTGACTACCTATTTTAACGCTATTTTATCTATCTTAACATTTCTGTTTTAAGCGGGGACTAAAGTCCCCACCTCTTTCAGCGTCATTTTTACCTGCGCAAATAATAACATCCCCGCTAATGTTGGCAAGAGCAAAAAGTGCCAGTTTGACAGCACTGATTGGGTTATTTTCCGCTTGTTTCGGCAGTATCCGATTTTGGAAAACTTTTGCGCTGCTGCCGCTGCTTGAGGTACTCTTCCGGAAGCGGGTCGCCGGGCCGCCATGAGTCGATTCCGGGCTGCCACTTGTTGCTCTCCTGCTTTTCCCTTTCTGCCCGCTCTTTCTGCATTTTGTCACGAATTTTCTTAACATACTCCGCCGGATTGTCGATGATGCGCTGCATCTTCGCAAGTTGCTCATCGGTAAGCACGTCCAACATTTTGAATTTGAATATCCCCATGAAACCGCTTGCCCGTTTGGAGAGTTGTTCCATCCGGGTACGCACATCAACGTTTTCGGCGAATTTTTTTCCCATGAGTTCGGTTTTTTGTTTCATCAATTCCGGATTGTTCTCAAATGATTTACCGTTTTCATCGACAGGTCTTCCGTCTTTGCCGAACTTGATACCGACCGCTTCAAACAAGTCGTATTTAAATTCCTGCATATCATCTTCCGCTTTGACGAGTTCCTCGACGATTTGACCGAACATCGGTTCCATCTCTTTTTTTATGTCCGCCATTTGTTTCTTTTGGTCGTCGGTCAGGTCAAGACATTCAAACATCGACGGATTCAAGATAGGTATTTCCCCCATCATCGCCAGTTCATACTCTTTAACGGCTTGCATCTGCTCCGGCGTTAGCAGGTTTTCAATATCTTTTCGGGTTTCAGCATGATAAATGGTGCTTGATTTTTCTGTATGGACGATGATTGCCTGTTTGTGTTCTTCCGTCAGTTTTTCTCCATAAGGATCATTACCTCGCAATGGAGATATGAGTTGCTTGTCTTCTTCCAACAGAGCTGCCAGTTCAGGGTTGGTCTGTGCTTTCAATCGGTACCAGTGTCCCATGCCGCCGTTCTTGGAATACATGAAGGTTAACTGTTCATGCTGCTCATCGGTCAAACCGATTCCCTGCCGAAAATCGTCATTGTGGGTGAACGGACGTATGGAAGTGCTTGTTCCGTTGCCGTTCCACATCGCCCAGTACCGAATTCAGCTTTCACTCATGTGATACCGACGGTTTATATCCGACCGCATCATCTTCATGAAATCGATTTCTTGTGCCGACGCAAATATCGGCAACAAACACCCTATCAGCAATATCGAAACAAAAAGCCGCATCGTATCTCTCCTCGTAAAGGTAAAAGGAAACACGTCTTTATTAGACTTGTTCCATAACCCATTTGTGTCACGGATTGACCTTGCGCGTTATCCCCAAAAAGGCTATGATGACACAAGTGTATTAGATTTTTGTTTTCGAGTCAAGGAGGATTTATGGAACGCGTCAAAAAAATGTTGAAGATGCCCAAAAAGCAATTCAAACGAATCATCGGAACTACCAAGCCAGTTCTTTTAATGATGATTGACATTCTTCAAGCCGCTCACGACAAACTGCATGAATCAGGCGGGAAACCATTAGGACTCGCCATCGGCGACAAACTTCTTATCACGCTTGAATACTACCGCGAATTATGGAACAACTCTAATATATCGTACACAGTCCGAAGACCGAAAGATACGAAGACCGATTCAATGTTCTGTGTAAATCACTGATGGGGAAATTGACGGTGGAACCCGCTGGAATAGAGGGAATTTACGTTGGAGCGGCGAAAAACGAAAATTTCAAAAGCGGATGCTATTCCTTTACCTGCAATGATTTGCAACGTAAGTCCTTGGTACACAACGACTTACCATTACCCCCTAGGGGAATCGAACCCCTGTTACTGGACTGAGAATCCAGTGTCCTGGGCCACTAGACGAAGGGGGCTTCAACATTCCAATTACCACCATTTTCCACGATATTGAGAAAATGTCAATACCATGCCCGCGTATCTTCAAAGCAGAAAGCACGGGTGCGAGTAATCTTGATTTTCGGTATAACACAGTCCATGAAAGGAGACATCCATGCGTCATCGGAAAACAAAACGGAAAAAAAAGTTGCTTGGAAACTCGACGATAATGATTGGGGACGCATCAAAAATATCTTTTCCATCAAAGCCGCCGGTCCTGTAGGAG
>WRCR01000021.1 GCA_009783865.1 Planctomycetaceae bacterium
GCAAATCAAATGGTCGCTCGAACATGGGATTCAGTATTATCTCGTTGACTGGTATTGGAACAAAGGGCATCAGCACAATGACCATTGGGTTAAGGGTTTTTACAAAGCGAAATACCGCTCGATGTTCAAGTGGGCGATGATGTGGGCGAATCACAACGGAGTTGGAAGTCACAGCGAAGAAGACCAGCGGGCGGTCACCAAGTTTTGGATTGAGAATTATTTCAAAACGCCGGAATATCTGTTGCGGGACGGCAAACCGGTTGTGATGATTTGGAGTCCCGCCGGTATGGATAACGATGTCATTGCGATCGAAGCGAAGAAGGGCAAGACCCTGAAAAAGGGCGAAGGCGTTAAAAAACTTCTCGACCTTTCGCGGCAGATGGCTAAAGATGCCGGTTTGAAAGGGATACATTTTATCGCAATGAAGTGGCCTGAAGCGTCAACGAAGGCGGAAGATATTCAATGGCTTGCCGATGCCGGCTTTGACGAGACCTCGATTTATCATTTCATGCATCACGGCGGTAAAGCGGCGAATCCGGCAAGATTTTCGTTTGATTTGGTCGTTGAAGCCAGCGTTCCGTATTGGGAAGCACGCTTGAATACCGGTATCCTGCCGTTTTTGCCGAATCTTTCGACCGGCTGGGATGCCCGACCTTGGCATGCCGAAAAAACAACGGTTATCAGCGAAAGAACGGTTGCGAAGTTTCGGCAGATTTGCAGTGATTTCAAAAAGTTCGCCGACAAGAACGGCATCAAGGAAATGGTGACTGCGCCTACAAACGAATGGGGCGAAGGTTCTTACATCGAACCGAATGCGGAGTATGGTTTCGGAATGTTCGAAGCAATACGTGATATATTCTGCAAGAAGCCCGCCAGCGGTTGGTTGCCGAATTTCGGTCCGCAGGATGTTGGTTTGGGACCTTATGATTTTCCGCCGATTGACGAAAGTCCGCGAACCGAGTGGAACTTCAAAGATGGTAAAACATATTGGACGGCATTTATGGGAATCCGCAATTACCGGAACGAAAACGGTATTCTTGCGTTTGAGACGACAAACCATGACCCTGCGATAACAACGGCATTGCAGGGTGTCAAGGCGGACGATTGGAGCAAATTTGTTGTGCGTATGAAGATTTCACCGGCGGCATATTCGCAGGATACCTGTCAACTATTTTGGTCGACGGCGACAAGCGGAGTATCGGAGCAGAATTCGTTGAGCATGCCGGTGAAGATTGACGGACAATTTCACGATTATACTTTCGATTTGAAGGGCGTTAAGAATTGGCGGCGCAGCATAACCAGTTTGCGTTTCGACCCGTTGAACTCGGCTGACAAGAAGGTTGAAATTGAATTTATTCGGTTGGAGAAGTAGAATCCTAACCGTCATAACCGATACAATTTGATGGAACGATAATAACCGGAATGAAAATTGACGATAAGGTATCAGATGCCGTTTTTTGAATCCTATCGGGAGTTAACCGATGTTGCGTTTACTTGTTTTTGTTTTTATCCTGCTGTTTGGGCAATTTGCCTTTGCTCAAAGCCGACCGAGTACGGGTAATACCGGCAGCATCGGCGAAAATTCGAGTTTCGACATCGGAACTATGGGCAGCAGTGCCGCTTCGGACGTGAACCGCTTCGAGGGAATCGGCGATATGAATTACGTCGGAATACGCGACAATGTGCCGTTTGTCGGAAGAGAACGACCTTTTGAAACAAGCCGGTCCAGCCGGACAAGCAATGTGCGGACTTCATCCGCCGGTGCGCGGCGGACAACTGCCGCCCGAACATCGGCAGCGCGCGGAACCGCCGCCGGCAGTCGGATGTCTACCGCCGCTGACCGCAATAAGGTGCGGGCAGCCGCAACCACGGAATTCAATTATCCGCAGTTGAGTTTGGAACAAAAGGCGATAGGATTTTCGACTTCATTATCGCGGATACCGAATCTGCCGTTTGATTCCGAAAAGATTCATGTGAACATTGACACCGTTAAATCGGAAAACGTGGCAACGGTGAGCGGAACGGTGACCTCCGAGCATAGCAAAAAAGTACTCAAACAACTTTTACTGCTGGAACCCGGTATTGACCGCGTTGAAAGTAAGGTCACAGTTGGCAGCCAGTGATTTCTATTAAACTCTTATTGACGGCAAAGGGTTAAAGCCTTATAATATGAGGGAATTTAACAGGCGGGTGTTCCGTCTGGTTCGATTTTCCGTATCAATTAAGAAATTAGACAATGAACAGTAATCACAGACGCGAATTAGCACAGAACGACTTGGCAAACTGGCTTATATCAGTGTACGAGGATTGGATTGAACCCAACGCTAAGACACTTAGCACAGCGGCTATCATCATACTGGTGCTGATACTCGGATTTAACCTCTACAATCGCATTCAGAAGAGTAATGCTTCCGCCGCTTGGCAGCAGTATTATTCTGCTATGAACCTGCCGGACAGTGAAGCGCAGCAGGCAGCATTGCAGATGATAGCGGACTCCGGCAGTGTTATCTCAACGCAGTCGCGGCTGACACTGGCGCAACTTCTGCTTGCCGACGCGGTGAACGGAGTCGCAATAGACAAAGTAAAATCGGTTGCGAAACTCGACAGAGCAGCAGACAATTTCCGCAAATTGCGCGCTGACAAGGACATAAACATCGTCGTTCATGCGAATTGGGGACTGGCCCAGACGCTGGAAACCGCCGCAACCGTTCGGGACGGAAACGATTTAGAGGAAGCAAAGAAAGAGTATGAAACGCTGGCGAAAAAGTATCCAAATGAAGAGTTCGGACAACTGGCAGCGAAGCAGTTGGCGTTTCTCTCCCGACCGGACTCGGTAAAATTCATTGAACGTTCTTTGGCAAAGTCGAAAGAAGCACCCAAGCCGGAAGATTTCAAGGTCGAAATCGACAAGACCAATCCGTTTGCAAGCGGCATCAGCGATATAGGTCTCGACATTCAAAAAGCATTGGAAGAACCGATGCAAATGCCGAAACCGGAAGAACCGAAGACGGAAGAAAACAAGATGGAATAGTTTAGCCCCGTCTAAGTGCGGGGTTCCCGTTTTCAAAAAACATCCATTCGTTTCAGCAGCACATCGAAGACGTACAACAGTGCCGCTGCCGATATTAAAAATGCCGCCAGCGGTACATTGCGTTTTGCCTTCCGCTTGCTGTCATAGCGGAAAATCTGCTCCGCTGTCGGCTCGAAAAAACCGCCGCTTGATTTCGCAACGTCTTTCAACAACGCCGTATTGGTCTCCTGCATTCGGAATTCATCAGGATAATTGATACTCAAAGAACGCTTATGACGAAATACAGAAATTTCTGCGTCCTCTTCGTCATGCGGTTTATACTGAAATACCGTTTGTAATTCATAACCGCCGATAGTTTCGGCAGAGAATTCCGTTTCATATTTTCCGGGGGCAGTTTGTTTCCATAACGTTTCCTCCGAAGAACCATCGGGATGTATCACCGCCAGTGTTGCTTTTCCGTCATTGATAAACTGTCCGCTTTCATCAATAGCGTCAAGCGTCAGATAAACCTTACCGGCATAAGTCCGCTGTTTCATTGCGAAGAAACGTTCATCCGGTCTCTGTTCCGGTGTGCGGATAATGTTCCGCAAGACCTGACTCCAAAACTTCGGAAACTCCTGCCAAGTCAGCCATTCGCTGCCCCACTTTGTTTTCACATCCGAAGTAAAAACGGCTGCCGCGCCCAAACCAACGCGCTGCCGGAGCAAAAGCGGGTTAGCGGTCTCCGTCACCAAAATTATCTGCGCCGTCGGTTTTGCTTCAAGCACGATGTTTCCCAAAAGCGGCGGTAGTGCATCGGGGTCTATACCGCTCAACACATTACTCGGCGCAGCGGCTGCCGGTAAAAACATCTCTTCATTGATGGATGTCTTCGATGCCGCTAATGTTTCCTGCGCAAATATCTCCGGTATCGATTGAGGCGATACGCAGACATAATGCCGCCCTTTGCCTTTTTGCGCAATGTTTTGCAAAAGCGTATTGTCCGCATCGCCGACTCCGACAGTCGAAACCGTGATTTTTGCGTTGGTCAACTTCTGGACGGCTTTGATGTAATCGCCCGGCACGCTGTATCCGTCCGAAAGCAGAATGATATGCTTGAGTTTCGTGTTTGCCTTCAACAGTTGTACGTAAGCATCGTCCAATGCCGGATAAACGTTTGTGCCGCCAGCCGCTTCAATCGTTGACACAGCCGCTTTGATTCGCTGCGCATTTTCCATACTTTGCAACTGGGCAATGAGATAAGAAGCGTGGTCGAATGCAACGATAGCAATGAAATCCTTCTTTTGCAGCAAATCGATTGCGCTTTTCACCGCTTCCTTTGCGAGTTGCATTTTTTCACCGCCCATTGAACCGGAGCGGTCAATCACGAGACACATTGCTATCGGCAGTTTTTCGTCTTCGTCTTCAATATCGCATTTGGCAGGCAGAATATCTTCGACCGGCGTTTCATGATAACCGCCGAGTCCGAAGGAATTTTCACCGCCTAACATTAAAAAACCGCCGCCGAGTACTTCCACGTATTCCCGCAGCAATTCCAACTGTTCCGGCGAAAATTGCTTTGCCGGTACATTGGAAAAAATAATGCCGTCATAGTTATCCATTTCCTGCAAGGTCTTCGGCAGTATATCCGCCGTTCCAAGTTCGATGTCAAATCCCTGTTCCTGCAAGGCGGCGGCAAAGTCCCGAATCTTCGCCGGTTCACTTTCGATGACGAGAATAGCCGGCTTCGGAGCGGACACCGACAACCCTGCTGCGAAGTTATTTTCCGATAAAGTATCATCTTTCGGTTTAATGGAAACGGAATATTTCAACGCTTGAACGTCTTCTGCCGTTTGCTGAAATCGGAATACATTCCTGCCTTTGCGAATGTTCTTATTCTCCGTTAGAATGTTTTTATCTTCGTTGTTGAGAGTAATTTCCGCTTCTGTTTCCGTATTGCTTTGAATGACAATTTCGACAAAGAAAGGTTCGTCCTGCCGGATATTCTGCGGCACAATTACTTCCGAGACCGCAACTTCCGGTTTCTCCGAAGTCGCCAGCGGAATAACCGAAATCGGAATCTCCTTGTTTTCCTGAATGAACTGCATAACAGAGCCGCCGGTTTCGTTTCCGTCCGACAATAGAACGAAATGCGGAACCTTGCCTTCGTGAGAAACCGTCAAAGCGAATTCCATTGCCGCCTGTATGTCGGTAGCGGTTCGCCAGTTATCATCGCCGGTATTTATTGTTTTTACAGTTTTCGGCGTTGCAGCAAAAGGAATAAAGACAGCACTTTTGCCCGCTATTTGCCGAAAAGAAGTCGTGAATTGCTCCGCACTTGCGGCTGCGGCTTCGTCTATGCTCTTGCTTTTATCGATGAGAACAAGGAATTGCTTCGCCGAGGACTGATAATGAAAAGTCAAACCGGCAAGAGCAAAAACAAGCAAAACGAAAATACAGCATCGGACTAACAGATGAATCTGCCGCTGCCGTTTGGAAAAACCCGTCAAGGAATAACCGGCAATTTTGTACAAAACAAAGACCGCCGGTAAAAGCAAAAGATAAACGGGAGAAGCGAAATCAAAGGGCATGGTACTCCAAATTAACACTTACTTCTCCGGTTTCATCGTAACAGCAATGTGTACCTTCTCGTTTTCCCCTTTCGGCTTCGAAACTATGGTAAGCATCTGATAACCCTCGTTTTGGCGTTCCGCTTTCGTCGGCGGCTTCGCAGAAACTATTTCGAACTTTTCGGAATCATAAAGCGTAGTCATTTCGAGGCGAATCTTCTTTCCGTCTTGCGAAAGAATTGCCGTCTTGCCGTCAAGTTTAATATCAGCCCGAGTCATCATTCCCCAACGGACAGGTTCTTTTGCGCCGATGACTGTGTCTTGGATAAGAACCGTTCCATCTTTCAGTAGTGTTGCAAAACGCTGTGCTGTCTTGACCTGTTCTTTGTAAGCGTCTGTCATGTCAACACTTGCAAATGCAACTATGTTGTCGCTTATTCCTGCGTTTTTACCTGTTCGCAGCGAAACGATTTTACAATCCGCCGTCGGATTTTGAATCTTATCGCCGATGACAAGCGTGTTATGACTCTTATTGTTAAGACGGAAATAATCCCACCGCTGCTTTCCGAAATAGCCCGGCATATTGTAATCGTCCGTCCCCAAATCGACTGCCCAGCGGACACCGTTCACTTCATACACAAACGAACCTATGTCCAAATGCCCGTGATTTGCCCGATTGTTTCCGCCTTTGAAACCGAGAAATGCCGCATCGGGATTATTCCATTCCGTCCGCATCGTGCAAACATCTTGAATACCGGTGAACTTTTGAGCAAGCGGCGGACTGCTTCCCTTGTCGTCTTTCGCTGGGTTATACCAGATTGCGTGAAACACCGCTAACCGTCCGTGCTGATAGCGGTTCATGCGTTCCAAAAAGTTGCGAATCCAGACCGCATAATCGGGGCGGTTATAAAACGTTGAAAGAGCAAACATCATCGGTGAAGAGTCGGAAGTATCACCCGCGTCCGCATAATTGAAGTTGCGGTAGTTGGGTCCGATAACACTCATGTAGTAATCGCCGGTGATGTTAAGACCTTCCGCTTTCAGAAGTCCGAAATCGTTCTTGAAAACATCATCAAGCACTTTGAGCATCAAACCGGTGAAGGACGCGCCATAGCCCCAATAGACGGGACCTTCGGGATATGCGCCGTCCGGCTTGTAAGCGGAAAGTCCATTCGGCAAACTTTTCACGGCATAGCGGACAATTTTTTCGGCGAGTTGCGGTTCTTCATCGGCAACCGCCAGCGCACCGATAGTTAAACCGGCGTTACATACTTCGTTCCAGTTATTATTTGATTTTGTCCACCAGTTGTTCTTTTCATAAATAGGCAAGCCGGTATTCAAAGCGTGTTTAACAACAGCGTCTTTTATTTCATTTCGTTCTTTCACGGGAATGAAATCGTAAAGCCAATCATAGCCGATGCCGACAGCGGTCGCCATTTCGCCGGTATCGAGATAATGACTCGGATTCCAATCCTTGAATCGGCAGACGGCAAGCATCTCGGCAAGAGCGGCATCGGCGTATGTTTTATCGCCGGTCATTCGATAAGCAAAAGCGAGAACAGAAGTCCGCTCAAGAGAACGGCGGCTTGAACCGAGAAGACGTTTGCCGTCGGGTATTACGTATTCCGTCAGTTTATCTTTTTTCGCTCTGTCTGCTTTTTTGATGAGTTCCGAAACAAGTTTTTTGAGAAACACATCGGTACTGATTTGTTCTTTGATTTCTTTTTCACGCTGTACCGTGAGAAAGAGCCGCGGATGCACCGGCAGTTTCGCAGGAAAAGTGAGTGTTTCCTCGGCAGCAAGAGCGGAGGGCATACGCCCTCCGGTAATTGGCGCAAGTCCTCCGGCAATCATAGCGAAGACAACTGTAAAAATAAAAAATCGTTTCATTTGAAAATTCTTGTTAAAGTGTTTAATTTATGAATTTAGATACTATTCTAATGTCGGAAATGCAACTTCGCCGCGCAGTTGCGCTTTGCCGCCTTCCTTTTCATACACGCCGTAAAACAGAGAAACACAGTCGAGCCAAAGTGCAACCTTCTGTAATTCTTCATCGCTTAACTTGACCTCGTAATGTCCCGCCTTCAGTAGCGGATATAACTTCGATGCCCTTGCTCCGAAACTGCCCGGTATTGTACGGAAACGCTCGCCATAAGAGTAAAACACGTAGGGCTTTAACTCTTTGTACGAAGCGTACCATTGTCCGATGTTTTTATCATCGGGAACGAGTTTGCGGGATAAATCGGGAACAGGCGGCTTATGACCTTCCGCTATTTTTTGCGCATGACATTCAACACAGTGTTTATCCCAAATCGGCTGAATCAAACGCGGATAACTGAAGTTGACCGCATCGGGAAATGACGGCTTTATCACGGACGCTTCCCGTTTGAATGCTTTCGGCGCAGCAACGCTTGTCATTTTCACCGCTGCCGCCTGCTGTTCATGACAGCCGGTGCAACTCAAGGTTTCGCCGTCATGAAGATAAATCGAACTCCGCATCGATTGGACTGCAAGCCCTTCGTCATCAATAACCTGCAACTGAAATTCACGGCGCGGCGGTACTTTGAAATGAACCGAACCGTCTTCTTCAATCGGTACGGTTCCCCAAACATTTCGGCAAAGAACAACGCTGTCGGTACTTGTCGGTTCGCGGAAGCCCGTTTCATGCGGCTGATGATTAGCGCGTCCGCCGCTGGGAACACTCATCGGCAGCAGTTGAATGATGCGCAGTTCCTTCAATTTTTTGCCTTCGCTGATGCCGGTCGGATACGGACGAATCGTTTGATAAACATCGGTTACCAATACAGTGCCTTGTTCCCGTTGCGCCAGTTTTTCCCGCTCCGGCAGCAGATACGGCTGTTCTTCAATGTTCGGCGAAATCATCTCCGGTGCAATGTGCGGCGTTGGTCTCGGCATTAACGGTATCGGACTATTACAGCCGATTTCAGGGTCGCGGTAAATCAACTCCTTGTTGCCGAAGGCATCGACAAGGTAAATGCCGTAATCGCCTCTGACATAGTCCCGGTTATGCCATTCAAAGCCCTTGTTGGCATCCATCGAAAAGTCGGCAACGGCAAGATAGTATTTTTCCGAAAGCGGAAACGGCGCACCGTACACTTGTCCGCCGCCTTGTGTTTCGGGGAACGCAATATCCGGTGTGAGCCGCTTCACCGGTGCCATACCGTCATCGTCTTCAACCCGCGGGTCAACAAGAACAAGCGAACCGAATGCCTGTCCGTGATGCGGCGCGCCGGTCGCAACAAACTTCGGTGAATTCGGAATACTGCGGCAATCGAGTTCCATATCCATCCGGTTTTCCCGCGGCGTAAAATTGCCGTGAACCTGACGGGTATCACGTCCGTCAATGCTGCTTATCCACGGCTGATGAGCAACGCAGCCGAAGCGGTCAGGATAATCCCAGCGGGTATAAAGTAATCTGCCGTCATTAGTCACGCTTGGATGCCATTCATTTGTTTCGTGGTAACTTAACGCTCTCATTCCGGTTCCATCGGAATTCATATCGAAGAGCGTGAAAGTCGGACAAGCCCGCCCGCATCGGAGATAGCCACCGCGCCGTTCAGTTATGAATGCAATCCTTCCATTGGGCAGGAAACACGGGTCGAAGTCGTTCCAAGTGCCGTCAGTTATCTGCTTGAGGTTTTCAATTCGTGAGTCGGAAGTTATATCGGCAGTGAATATATGGAAGCAGCGTTCTTCGTGCCAATGTCCTTTAGTCGGGTCTGTATGAAACCGCTGTGCGGTATCGCCTTTACATTCAACGTATGCAAAAGCAATTCGCCGCGCATCAAAGGAAAGATCCGGCGAAAGAAACGAACCAGTGTCAAGCGTTTGCCCCTGTAATCTTCCGTTTTCAACTTTAACATTTTCGATAATGTTTCTGACTGCCGGTGCTTCTCCTTTCGCTAACTGCTGCGGTTTGAATTCCATTACATAAATGCCGCCTCCGGCGGGGAGATTGATGCCGTAGTACTGGTCGCACATGTGGCTGTAGGTAGCCCGATGTTTTTTCACGAACAATATTTCCTTGAAATTCAACAGCGGATTGGAGAACGCAACTTGACGGCGAAGTTTGCAGGCATCTACGAAAAGCGTAAAACGCGGTGTCTTTTCGCTCACCGGTGTTGCTTCGGCTGCCGCTTTAAGTTTTTCGAGTTGTTCGATGAGAGCGGGTTGAACATTACCTGCGAGGTCTTTCGTCAAGGCATCGGTTCTGCGTAAAACAACATCGAGCGGGTCGCGGTCTTCAGCCGTGATTAAAGAATCCGGCAAAAATGTTTCGGCTGCGATTTTGTCAAACCTCGCTTTGTTTTTGATGTCCATTGACAACCGGACGTATTCGCTGCGGTGTTCTGCGTCCGCATTGCTCCAGCGATTGACATCGCCGGCTATTAATGAAGATAATTCATTCGCTATGAAAATATCTTCTGCCGTGATTTTCTTGCCCTTGAATGTTGCGGCATCGCAGAACAAATTCAATTCGCAGATAGAAGCATAACCGGCACCGGTACTGTGTGCACTCAAGACCTTGATAGTGAAATAGCGTCCTTTGAGCGGTTTTTCAAACTTGACGGTCTGCGTTTTTTGCTCTTTCGGAAACTCACCTTTGCTGACGACGACACCGCTGTCTTTTACGTCATTGGAGAAATACACTTCGTATTCTTTGATGATGCCGTTCCAGTTGTCGGTTCTCGGTACGACTGAAAAGCCGGTGATTTCGTATTCTTTCTGCAAGTCAACGGTCAAGATGTGCGGCAGTTCTGGAATCTTATCACGGAATTCGGTGTGCCACATTGATTTGGCATCGCCGTCCATTGCCCGATAGGGTTCGTAACCGACATCGCAACTGTCGGAAGTGATGACAACTTCCTGAACGGGCGGCGCAGCAAGACCGACAGCGGCAATTGCCGTGAAAAGACAGAAGAAGAAAAGCGGCTTCATAACGGAATCCTCCAATGCAGAAAAATATGAAGTGAATATCACCGGCTACTATGTTAACCGAATTTTCGCAGATTGGCAATAGGCGGTTCGCAAAACCGTCCACTAAAGCGCAAATTACCGCCGCATCATCTGATTATACTGCATGCCGGGATTCATCATCGGATACATCTGCGGATAACCCATCATCTGATAACCACCCATTGGATAACCCGTCATGGACGACTGCCGAATAACCTGCAACGCATTCTGAACTACAACGGACTTAACCTCCAGCGGAATGACATGAATCTTCCTCGCCGGTTCTTCGACCGTCCGTCTGTCAATGTCTTCTGCGTATTCTTTCAATTCCGAAGCCAATGGTTCCGGCGCGATAATTTCCAGCGAGTTAGTTATCGCATCAATGGCAACCCGCGAATATAAACCGCCCGGCAGACGAGTTGACATCATCTTTTGCTGATAAACATTTAACACCTGCTGTTGGACCCGCGATGCCTGCGTGTTCTTTATCGGCACCTTAATCGGCTTGGTAATCGACAATTCGCCGGGCAGTGCCGAAACATCAAAGAACGCAATCAGATTAGCGACTTCGTTGCGCTCCGCTTTCGCCCCGCGCACATTTATCGTGTTGTTGATTATATCTGGAATAATTTCCAGACGCGGCGGTGCATAACGGCTGGAAGCGGCGAAGCCCATCGTGTTATAACGGGGCTGCCCTGCTAACCGCTCACGAAGTATTGTTTGAATCTTCAGTGCAACGGTGTCCGCAGCGATGTTCCGCACGGAATAAATCGTGAAGTCCCTACCTTCAAAAACAACCCGGCTGTTAATCCGCTGTATAATCTGTTCGAGTTTATCAAGCGCAGCCGTATCATACGAGGCAACCGTTATCGAACCGTCTTCGTTCATCATTACATAAACATTCGGAAGCGGATTTAACGTTTCTGCATTATCCGCTGCATTTTCCGCACCGCGTCCTTCCGGTTTTTCGGCGGGGTCGTTCACAGAAAACAACGCCGGATATCCAAATCGAGAGGTTGATACGCCTTGTTCCGTTGTTTGCTTCTGTGGTTGTTCTTTCGGTTCTTCTTTTTTCTCTTCCGGCTGGTCTTCTTTCTTTTGGATGAGAGGTTCGTCTTGCCGATTGATTAAAAGCCGATTCGGTACATAGTTGTACCATCTCTTTTCGAGTTCCTTGACGGTTTGATTCGCATTGCCGCCGAGATGAATTACCCGCAACTGACTGTTAGAAGATTTCTGTAACGGTGCTGGTGTCGTGATATTAGCAGCGGAGGGCGTAAGCTCCCCGGTTCCGACATTTGTTTCACCCATCTGAATCAGCAGTTTGCGGATTTTCTCAATCTGTTCTTTGCTGCCTTGGATGAAAATCATATTCGAAGTATTATCCGGCGTAACTGTCGGCGCAAGATAACCTTCGTCGTAAAACATCGTATTGATGGCGTAGTAAATCGTCATCGGGTCGTTGTTTTCAAGCGTGAAAACCGCCATCTCTTTTTCTTCAATGCGCATTTTTTCAATCAAGTCCTTGATGATTTTCTGCTCTTCCGGTTTTCCTTCGACTATCAACTGATTGCCGTAGGTTTCGTAAGTTGCATCGACATTCAGCCCCTGATTTTCGATGACAGTCCGCACCATAGCAATAACGCTGCGTTCATTGGTGTTTTTCAGCGAGTAGGATTCGATGACTATATCTTTGTCCCGCTCGTTGATTTTATCGATAACGGATTTAACCTTGACTTGGTCTGCCGGCTTCGCCCAAACGAGCAGTTGATTCGGATTGACACCATATCCGAATTTGACGTTCGGCACGATAGTCAGAATAGTGTTCTGCGCTAAACGCCCTGTGCCGCGGGTAATAGTATAAACCTCCATTTCGGAAGCAGTTTCGACTCGTTCCGTCAGCATCTGGTCGAAGAGTGTCTTGATTTTCTCCTGCGCTGATGTTTTCGCCCAAACGACTAACTGTCCCGGTACACTGCTCGGAAAGACAATCGCTTCAGTTCCGAGTGATTGACGGACAAGCGTTGCCGTTGCGGAAATTTGCAGCGGCGGCAATTCGCTCAAATCGTAAGCAACCGGCAGCATTTCGGTATCTTTCGGACGCGGAACATCAAATTCGGCAATGTTCTTTGCGATTTTATCGTGTATTTCCCTAGTTGCATGAACAAGTAAATCACCGGTGCTTGGACGCAGTGTAATAACCGCTTCACCCGAAGCAGCATAGACACGATTCAAGAACATTACACCTTCCGTCAGCGGTACATGTTTTAAGTAATACGTCTTCAATACCGGTTCGGGAAACGCTTCCGCAATGGTGCCGAGCATTTTGGAAATCGTCTCATGGTCAACCGGTGAAGTCCAAGCGATGATTTCGTTGGAGTTTATCGGAAATATAACCGACCCCGGAAATTGATACGATATAAGATTATACGCTGTCGATGCTTTGTTGTTGCCGACTTTATAAATCTTGAGAATCTGATTTTCCGAAACGTTTGCCGCCGTTTCTAATTTCATCAATGCTGCGGAAACATCTGCCTGTTCTCTCGGAGTTCCCCAAACGGAAATTTGGTCGGGCTTTGACCCCGGAAAAATCAATGCCTGCGGCGCAACACGGGTTATCAACGTTGAAATCCGATAATAATTCTGCCGCTTCAACACATATACTTCCAAGGTTGCCCGCTTGTGTTCTCGGTCTTCTTTGTACGATTTTATGAAGTCGGCAATCTTAACGTGTTCCTCTTCCGTTGCAACAACCATCAGCGATTGCAGTTCCGCTCCTTGGGTACAGACGGCATTTGGAAACGCCTGCAACAGCGACATACGCAGTGAAGGAATCGCAGCCGGCGGCTGGTCGTCAAGTGAATACAAGCGCGGCACTTGTTTCAATGCGTCCGGTATATCCTTGTCGATTTCCTTTATTGCTTTTTCGATTTCAATATGTTCAATCGGTGTTGCCATTACTATCAGAAGTTTTGCCGCAGTCGGCGGACGCTGAAACCTCTGCTGTGCATCCGGGTCAAACTGCGCATTCGGAAAGATACCGGCAAGCCAACTCTTCGCTTCGTTTATACTGATATATTGCAGCGGATATGATTTAACCACGGTCTTCAGATTCTCTGCCAGCGGCTTGCATGCTTCGTCAATTATCTTCTGTATCTGTATTAACTTGTGCGGGGAAGCCCAAACGAGAATCTGATTCGGCGCACCGCCCGGCATCGGAAATGAATCGGGAAACACCCGCTGCACCAATTCAATGAGACGTTCTCTGCCGTAATGTGAACCGTCCGGTATCACAGCACCGAGCATTTCTTTTCTGCTGTCGCCGGAACGGTCGTTCAGTTCATTCACTAACGCTTCGATTTTCTTGTGGTCGTTCTCATTGGCGTGGGCAAGAAAATCACGATAACTCATCATGAAACCTCCCCGCCGTCCTTCAAAAGCCGGAAGGGGAGAATAGATTTGGTGAAACTGTGCAGCCGGCACAATTTCCTGCAAGAGTTGCCACGCATTGAAAAAAGTCATCTCTTCTAATGAATACCGCTTGACAATCAATCTATGTCCTTCGATGTTTCCCGTTTTGATAATCTGTTCGATACCATTCGCCGCTTCTTTTTGGTCTCCGGCGGAAACGAAAACATAAACCGACTTCGTTTTCGGGTCAACTTTATAATAACCGGTTTTCTTCTTTGTGCTTCCGTAATTCATCCGATGCCACGCTTGATACATCCGTTCATAATAGTATGTTTCTCCCATTGCCCTCAAGACGTTATCCGGCGACATTGATTCCGCATTCGGCAGCGAACTCCGCAGAATTGTTTCGAGCATCACGGGGTCGGCTTCGCCGATGGGATAGACCGTTAAAACCGGTTTCAGCAATTCGTCCTTTTCACGAAGTTGTTCCAGCAATTCCTGAATTTGTGCGTGGTCCCGGACTCTTGCCCGCACTATGATTTTATCGGCGGTAGGGTCGGCATAAACCTCGGAGTCAGGAATCAAACGTGAAAAAAGACGATTGATGTACTGCGGGTCAAGATTTGCCATTGAATAAGCAGCGAATTTCTCCGACAATTCCGAATTCGGGTCTTCCTTCTTATTCGACTGTTCAACGATGTCAGCGATTTTAGTGTGTTCTTCCGGCGTTCCCCAAACAAGAATACGTTTGGTTTGCGGTTCAGGAGTAACCTTCACACCGCTGTAGACATCTTGAATAACTTTCAGCAGCGTTTCCGGCTTTGCGCCCGCAACCGGATATGCGACCATGTGCCGGTCATCAATCGAACCCTGCACGGCAAGCGTTTCGGTTATCTTTTTTAATTCGTCTTCAGTTGCCAAAACGAGCAGCCGGTTTCCCTGCTTGTCGGCAAATGGAACAGCATTGGGATACGACAACTTCAAAATTTCCTGTGCCGTTGTCAAATCGCCCAGCGACATATAAAAAACCTTTAATTTCTGCGCCGGTTCGTTCATCTTGTTTTCAGTCATCTGCTTGAGAATCTCGGCAATCAACTTATGTTCAGACGGCTTTGCCCAAACGGAAACCTGATTTTGCGCCTTGTCTTTCACTATCGCAACGCCTTTCAAGTCCCTCGCAGCGGTCTGAATGAACGCTTCGAGACGTTCCCGTTGTTCCGTAGTTGCAGGATAGATAAATAACATCGGTTCTTCCGGTGCTGTGAAAGTCGTCTGAATTGCGTTCACGCTTTCGGCGATAATTTTCTGCTGCAAGGGTTTTGCGATAACCATCACTTGTTTTGCTTCCTTGTCCGGCACAACATACGCTCCCGGAGCAAGACGGGCAATTCCCTGAACAAGTTCCGGTGTCGGTTCGTAAGCAAAAGAATAAAACCGAACACAAGGGTCATTTTCACCCGGCTCCGAAGGGTCGATGGACTCAATCATCTCGCCGATTTTTTTGATGAGACGCGGATGACCTTCGACCACCACGCTTGTTCCGTACATATCATAAGTCGGATTTACGGTAGGATATAGCCGTCTGATTATCGACATAGCATTGTACGCATCTAAGCGGCGGAGTTGAAATCTACCGTACTTCTTTTCACTGCCGTCGCCGTTCATATTTTTGACCGCCGCTTCGACTGCTTCGTGTTCCTTTGCGGTTCCCCAAACGATAAGTTGCTGCGTACTGTCATCGAAAGTCAACTTCGCCCGCGGCACCAACTTCTGCAATTCCGTTACAAATGTTGCCGAAGAATAATGTCCTCTGCCCGGAACCGGATTTATGGAATAAAAGCCGGAGTCAATCGGATACGCCTTGAAGAACCGCTTCTCGGCTTCTTCGTCTTGCGCATCAAGTTGTTTCAACAGCGCAAGCACGGCTTCCTTTCGGGTCGGCATAACCCGAATCACAAGGCGGGCGTTTTCCGGGTCGTCTTTGATTTTCGCATCAGGATAAATCTCTTTCAACACGGAAACAACCATCGGGGAGTCAACGTACTTGAGATGATGCACGATAACTTCTTCAGCCGGCGGCAATGCCGTCTCCGTTGTCGTAATGATTTTCTGAATCTTTTCAATATCCGGTTTAGAACCGTAAATCATCGCCAATGCGTTTTGTTTATCTTCAACCACTGTTGCATACGGCGCAAGACGGCTGAATGAGTTTAGCAACTCCGGTGTCAATTCCTTCTTGAGCGGTACGAAAACGATGTCGCCGTCCAACTCTTCGAGCAGTTTAACGATTTTTTCCTTCAATTCGGGATGCAGCCGCAGTGCCAACTGATTCGTTGTCGGATGAGCGGCAAGTGCGATTTCAGGATACATTCCCTGCAAAACAGACAGAGCATAAAACGGCTGTCCCTGCCTGAAAGTGTGAACATAAACCTCGTCTACGTCCTTTTCGTCTGCTTCAGAAGCGGTTACCAACTTCTGAATCTTTTCAATATCCGGCTTCTGCCCATAAACGATAAGTTGCGAGCGTTTCCTGTCCTGCATCACTACAGTGTAAGGAGCGATGCGCTGAAAATTCGTCAACATCTCCGGCGTGACTTCTCTTTTCAAAGGAATAAATGTAATATCTCCGTCAAATTCTTCAAACAGTTTAAGTACTTTTTCCTTCATCCCCGGCGGAATACGGACAGCCAACTGCGTGGCGTTAACGGGGTAGCCCGCCACTTTGACTTCGGGATAAACCGTCTGCATAAGAGAGGCAACATAATACGGATGCGCCTGTTTGAATGAATGAATATAAACCTCTTCTTCAAGCGGCTTGGACTCCTCGGCTTGAAGGAGAACCTTCTTGATTCTTTCGACATCGGGTTTAGCGCCCTGAATCATAACCTGCGAATTATCAGCATCGACTATTATCGTTGCTCTCGGTGCAAGCGTCCGCAAGGACTGTAATAACTGCGGCGAAGGATTCTTCTTGACCGGAACGAATTCCAAATCGCCGTCAAGTTGATTCAACAACTCGGTCACCGGTATTTTTAATTCCTTCGGCAACTGAATTACCAACTGATTTGCCGCTTGATTGACGGTCATTTTTATTTCAGGAAAGACCTGTTCTAAGACCGAGGTCGCCGTGAACGGTGAAGCAAACAGCAAGGTATGAATCATCATCTCTTCCTTGTCCTGCGACTCTGCCAATGAAGCAAGCACCGCCTTGATTTTAGCGATTTCCTCTTTCGGACCTATTGCGATAACCTGAAGATTTCGTCTGCCTTGAACCAACGAAGTATGCGGCGCAAGACGGAATAACTGTCCCATTGTGGACGGCGGCATATCTTTTACAAGCGTGAAAAACGCAATGTCTTCATTGACGCTTTTATCGAGTTCCAGCACCGCTTTTTCAATAAGCGTTTGCATTTCCGGCGTTGCAACCGCAATGACCGCATTAGTGCGCGGGTCATACGAGTACTCCGCATCGGGAAGCAAACTGCCTAGAACATTATGCGCCGTGTAAGCATAACCGCGAAACATCGGATATACCGCCAACACCGGCACTTCGGGAGCCGTTCCGGGAGCCGCCGACTGCGTCGGCGATTTGCCTAACATTTCGTCCAGCAATGAACGGATTATCTCATGCTGTTTCTCCGTCGCCCAAACGGTGACGTATCCTTGTTTTGTATCACGCAATTCCGTGATGCCGTACAATTCTCCATGTTCCCTCTTCGATGCGGACAACTGCCGCAGCAGTGAAGAAAACCGCTGGGCAACCGTCGAGGACATCTTGTAAGAAACGACTTTCCGGTCTTCTTCCGCAGCCGTTGCCGACTCTAATTCAGTCACCGCCTTTGAAAGCATTTCCTGTTCTTTCGCCGTTGCTATAACGAGAATACAGCCCTGTTCATCGTCCAGCGAAAACAAACCGGTAGGAACGATTCTTTCGAGTTGACCAATCGTTTCCCGCGTCATTTTCTTGTTCTTATCCGTGAAGCGGTACACTTTTGCAACGGGTTCGTCTTCCGGTCTCGGGGTCTGTATTAACGATTCAAAAAACGCCTTAATTTTTTCGTGTTCCTCTTTCGCTGCCATAATAACGATTTTATTCGCAACCGGTGTATCAGAAATAACTGCTGCCGGAAAGGTCTTCTTCAAAATCTCAATAATTTCCCCGCCGATAGCCATAGACGGGTCAAACGGATTAAACTGACCGAACTGACCGTATTGACCGAACTGCGGATTGTACTGTGGATTAGATGCCCCATCAGAAGGGCGCATTCTTGCTCTCTGCATCCGCCCCATGTTCCAAAGTTGCTGCGGGGAAAGATTAAGATAAGCCGTAATCGAATACGATTCTAATATCATCTCGCCCTGCTGCGCACCGGCATCCGCCTCAAGCATTTTAAGAATCTCTTCCAGCGGTGTGTGTTCCGCTTCCGGCATTCTAACGTGTATCTCTCTCGAATTGCCCATGCGCAGAATCTTCGCATTCGGAGAAAACTGCTTGAAAATCTCCTCTATCCTTGTAGGGTCATTTTTCTCGATGGTGTATGTTTTCCAAACGGTCGGAGTCGGCGGCGCAGGCGGCTGCGGCTGCGGAGGCGGCGGAGGATTTTCCACCGACTCTATCACCTTCATCAATACCAGCAGCGTGCTTGCCGTATCCGTTATCATCAGCGAATTGCCCGGCATCGGAATTATCTGACAGAAAGGTCCCTTGAACGGTTCTATCGTCTGCATTACAACGGCGCGGCTTCGTCTTTCCAGCGGGAAAATAACTGTTGTGTATTCAAAGCGTCCCCGCTGTGGCAACTCCTCCGGTTTGAGTTTCGGCAGGAATTGTACCGGTATTTTTCCCCGATTCAAATCGAAAAGCATCAGCATTTTATCGTTTCTGACGAGGGTATAACCCTTCGTTTGCAGAACGCTGTTGAGTTTATCGA
>WRCR01000022.1 GCA_009783865.1 Planctomycetaceae bacterium
AAAATTGCAATACGGCTGCTTTTCTTGCCGGCGGAAAGTATGTCAAACATGTTCACCTCGGCTGCGGAAACAAACGGGTTCTGCCGGGACAGGCACCCGAACATAAACGTGAAGAATTCGTTGACGGCTTTCGCGGTTTGAAAATGATTGGATACACTGGTTTTATGTGTTTTGAATGTTCCTGTCTCGGCGGCAACGCCGGAGCAGTTGATGAAGTACCGGCAACGCTCGACTATTTGCGCGCCTGCTGGGAGGACGCTAAACTTTCCTGACAATAATATGCTCGACTATAAACTGAAAATAGGTCTCGTTCCTGAACGCCGTTATTTGCCAGGTCCGAAACGGACGGGAATGTTCAATTCCGACTATGCCGATGCCAACAAGGAAAAGACATTTCGATTTTTGCGGGAACATTTCGCCGATGCGCAGACCGAATTCGTTGACCTCGATTGGTTAAACGAAGAAGGAATGCTCATCGAAACGAAGGATTGCAGTCGGGTTGCCGAGTACTTGAAAGAGCAAAAGGTTGACGCAATTTTTGTTATCAACTGCAATTTCGGCAACGAAGAAGCGGCGGGGAAGATTGCGCAGATGATGAATCTGCCAACGCTGCTTTGGGGACCGCGAGACCGAATTATTGAAGCGGACGGCACCAGATATACCGATACGCAATGCGGACTGTTTTCGATTAGCAAACAACTGCGGCGGTACAATATCCCATTTTCGTACATTGAGAATTGCGATGTCGAAGAAGAAATGTTTCGCAGCGGTTTCGAGCGGTTCTTGTCCGTATGTTCGATGATTAAAAACTTTCGCCGCCTGCGTATTTTGCAAGTCGGAACGCGTCCCAAACCGTTCAAATGCGTTATGGTGAACGAATTGGAACTGACGGAACGCTTCGGAATCGACATCGTTCCCGTCAATCTTGCGGAGGCAACGCAACGGCTAAATAAATATCTGAACGAAAAACCGGATGCTGTTGAACAGTATCTGGATACTATCCGCAAGTATTACGACCCGGTCGGTATTGATGAGGAGACGCAACGCCGGATGGCGGCTTTTATCGGCTTTTATCGGGACATCGTTGAGGAATATCAAGCCGATGTCATTGCAACGGAATGTTGGACGGCAATGATTAACGCCGTTGGAGCGTTGCCTTGCGCGGCAATGAGCGTGCTGGGCGATATGGGTATCATCACGATTTGTGAGACGGACATCTTCGGCGCAATAACATCGGCACTGCTTTCCTGTGCTGCACGGGGAAAGAAGCCGCCGTTTTTCGGCGAGTTCACTGTTCGTCATCCGCAGCGGGACGATGCCGAACTTCTTTGGCACTGCGGTGTATTTCCGGTTTCTCTTCGGCAAAATGATTCGAGAAGGGAATTGAAAATTCACAAGCCGGATTTTTGTGCGAAAGACGGACGATATACTATTGCCCGATTTCAAGGAGACTGCGGCAAGTATTATCTTCTCGGCGGAACTTTTGAAACAACCGATGGTCCCGAAACGGTCGGAACTTACCTTTGGGCAAAGTTTAACGACCTGCCGAAACTTGAACGAAAACTCATCGAAGGACCTTACATCCACCATGTGAGCGAAATAGAAGGCGATTACGCCGCCGAGTTGCGTGAATTGACAAAGTATGTTCCCGAATTGATTTTTGACCCTCTTGAATAATGTTTAGCGGACGGTTCAGCGAACCGCCGCGGGTTAAATTTTTTCACGGGTGTTGCAATTCACGAGAGCCGCCGTCGGCGGACTTTACAACCGCGGTTTCAGCACACTCACTCCCATCGGCGGGAAAAATGCGTCTATCGAAGCCGGTCTGCCGTGCGAACACTCGTCCGTTGCCATAATGCCGGGACCATTACCGGTGTCGCTGCCGCCGTAATACTTGGAATCACTGCTGAATATCTCTTCGTAATAACACTTCATCGGAACACCCATTTTGATTTGACGCGGCACCGGCGTAAAATTGCATAACACGACAAGGAAGTCAGGCCATTCTCTCGCCTTGCGGATATACGCAAATGTACTCGCTTCCCAGTTATTACAATCAATCCATTCAAAGCCGTTGCCGTCAAAGTCCAATTCGTGCATCGCCGGTTCATTGACGTACATTTTATTCAAGTCAGCAATGCAGTTCTTCAAACCCTGATGCGGTTCCCATTGAAGCAAATGCCACTGCAAACTTTCGTCAAAGTTCCATTCGTTCCATTGTCCGAATTCGCTGCCCATGAAGAGCAGTTTCTTGCCGGGATGCGTCCACATCAAACTGTAAAGCAAGCGCGCATTGGCAAATTTCTGCCAAAGGTCGCCGGGCATCTGGTCGAGTACAGAACCCTTGCCGTGAACTACCTCATCGTGAGAAATCGGCAATATGAAATTCTCGTGAAACGCATAAATCAAACTGAAAGTCAACTCATCATGATGAAACTTGCGGTGTATCGGGTCGTGCCGCATATAACGCAGCGTGTCGTTCATCCAGCCCATGTTCCACTTCATCGAGAAGCCCAAGCCGCCGCAATATACCGGGCGCGAAACTCCAGCCCAAGCGGTGGACTCTTCGGCAATCGTCAGTACATTCGGAAATTGCAGCGCAACCTGTTCGTTCATTTGTTTCAGGAAGTCAATCGCTTTCAGGTTTTCACGACCTCCGAATTCATTCGGTATCCAATCGCCTGCTTTGCGGCTGTAATCGAGATAAAGCATTGACGCAACGGCATCGACCCGCAGTCCGTCAATATGATATTTGTCAAGCCAGAATATCGCATTGGAAATCAGGAAGTTTTTAACTTCATTGCGTCCGTAATTGAAAATCAGCGTTCCCCAATCGCGGTGTTCACCCTGTTTTGGGTCGGAATGTTCGTAAAGAGCGGTGCCGTCAAATTGACGCAGTCCGTGTCCGTCACGGGGAAAATGCGCCGGTACCCAATCAACAATAACACCGATGCCGTTCTGATGACACAAGTCAACGAGATACATGAAGTCCTCCGGTCCTCCGTATCGGCTTGTAATCGAGAAATAACCGATGATTTGATAACCCCAACTTGCGGAAAGCGGGTGTTCCGCCACCGGCAGCAATTCGATGTGGGTATATCCCATTTCTTTTACATATTCGACTAGCATTTCGGCAAGGTCGCGGTAAGTCAGCCAGCGGTACGGATTATCGCCGGGTCTGCGCCAACTGCCGAGATGCACTTCGTAAATTGACAGCGGCTTGTTAAGCCAAGCATTGTTGTCTTCTTTGCGTTTTTTCATCCATTCGGCATCATTCCATTGATACCGCTCCAGATTGACAACTTTGGAAGCAGTGCAGGGCGGCATCTCCGCATAAAAACCGACGGGGTCTGCTCTTTCGCCGACAAAGTCCCCGTTCCGCACAAGATATTTGTAGGCAGCCCATTCTTTTACGTCAGGAATGAATGTTTCCCAGATGCCGGACGGAATATGTTTGTGCATCGGATTTGCGTTGCCATTCCACTGATTGAAATCGCCGACAACGGAGACACCGGTTGCATTGGGAGCCCAAACGGCAAAGTTGACACCTTCAACTGTTTTTCCCGATTCGTTAATAGTGCGAAAGTGCGCACCGAGTTTTTCATAACTTCTCCAGTGGTTGCCTTCGCCGAGAAGATATAAGTCATAATCGGTTAAGAAGTTAGGATACTGCGGCGTATTGCAATTATATGGTCGACTGCATTCCGGTTTTTGTTCCGGTTCTGGTTCTTGCAGCGGTTCAACCGAAACGGCAGCATCAGGATTTACGGTTTCGGACGGCAATTTATCGGTCATAATTTCCCTCAATCATTCTATTTTGAGCGGCGGGTGTAAACCCCAATTAACTTTGCAAAATTATAACACAAAGAACGGAATAAAAAACCGACTGCATTTGAGTTGCGAGTAGTGAGTTGTGAGTTGCGGGGATACAAGAACGGCGGGGCTGTCCCATCGGTATTTAACCCGCAGGTTCCGCTATGTTACACTTGCGGCTCTTGATGTAATTTTGTAAGCACCGTCATCAGCAATTCCATCGGCAAGCCGACTACATTGCTTTCGCTTCCGCTGATGATTGCCAGCCAACTGTTTCCGTCTTGATAGCCGAATGCGCCCGCTTTTCCCTGCCAGTTGCCGCCGTCCAGATATTCCGTTAGTTGCGCATCGCTGATGTTTTGCATAACGAGAACTGTTTCGTCTTTTTCGATTATCGTTTGTGTTTTGCCGTCTTTGATGTCCATCACACAAAGTCCGCTTAAGACGCTGTGTTTTTGTCCCAGCAATGTTTTCAGCATACGCTCCGCATCTTGTCTGTCGGCAGGTTTGCCGAGAATCTCATCGCCGCAAAGTACAAGTGTATCGCAGGCAATTACGGTACAATTTTTTGACAGGTTAATTTTTTCAATGACGTTTTCCGCTTTTTGACGTGCCAGACGGCAAACGTATTCCGCTGATGTTTCTCCGGTTCTGCGTTCATCTTCCGAGCCGGCATCGGGAACGATGATTTCAAACGTAAAACCGGCTTCTTCGAGTAATTGTTTGCGCCGCTGCGATTGACTTGCAAGATATAATAACATGTTTCAAACGCTATTGAATAAACCGTTCTTCGCCGCCTTTGCCGGAATGAATCGTGATGTCGCCCGTGTCTTCCAATTTGCGGATAACATCCACGATGTCCTGCTGCGTCTTTTCAACATCGGAAGACCGCTGCGGTCCGAGAAACTCCATTTCTTCCCGCAGCATCTTCGAAGCCCGCTTCGACATATTGCGGAATATCTTGTCCTTGAGTTCTTCGCTCGCTCCTTTGAGAGCCAATGCCCACTGTGTACTGTCCACGTTCTTGAAAATAACCTGAATATCCGGGTCGGCAAGTTTGAGAATATCTTCAAACACAAACATCAAGCGGCGTATATCTTCGACAAGTTCGGGAGAGTCCTGCGAAAGGTTTTCCATTATGTTTCGACTGGTTGCTCTGTCAATGACGTTGAGTATTTCCGCGACACTTGAAACACCGCCGGCACTTTCGAGTTTCTGACTCATCATGCCCGACATCAAACTCTCAAGTCCCTTTTCCACTTCCTTGATGATTTCGGGACTCGTCTGCTGCATTGTCGCAATGCGCCGTATCACCGCAAGTTGCCGCTCCGGCGGCAAACTATTGACAATATCCGCTCCCTGACTTGGACGCAAATGTGAAACAATCAAGGCAATCGTCTGCGGATGTTCATCGGCAATAAATGTCAAAAGGTTTTCGCTGTCAACGTTCTGAAGAAACCCGAATGGAATCGCTTCTAATGAATTTCGGACTCCGTCAATAACCGCTAGTCCGTCTGCGCCGAGAGCCGCTTCTGCTAACTCGGAAGCAATTCCGAAACCGCCGACGCTGCCGACTAATTTTGCGGGATTTGCCCTCGAAAATTCCCTGATAACGTTTTCTTGTTCTTCCGGCGTGACAATCCCGATTTGCGCAATCTCGGTCATCACCGCTTCCACTTGTTTCGGTGAAAGCCGCGAAAGAATTTCCTTCGCCTGTTCCTTCGGAACACTGATAAGAAACACGGCGGCTTTTCGGACGTTGCTCTGTGCCATTACATAGCCATTACATCTTGTGTCATTGCAATTTATGCAATACCCGATTAACACCGGCATTGCATAAAGCGGTTTTTTCGTTAATTCTCGGAGAATTGATATAACCCGTAATATCGGAATCGGCAAAATGCCCCCTGATTCTTTGAAATGATTCCAAAATTTGTAAAAATGGGGAATCATCGGCATCCGCAACGATTTTTCCGCCGAAATCGGCAGGCAATTCGTTCAAATCGGACAAAATAGTGAAATCCTGCCGGCGGTAAAGGTCACCGAGGAAATCATTCATAGCAGAATCATTGCCGAGCGGTCCAAACCGGTTCACGATGCAGCACAATTTCACAGTTCCGCCGGTTGTGTTCCGGTTTGTTCGTTTTTTGTTCAGATACTGGATAATTTCTTCGTCCGAAACGGGCTGGGGAAGCGAAAATAATGATTTCCCGCTAGTTAAAAAAGACGAGACCTCTGCGGCAAGTTGTGCGTCCGCTTGAAAAGTATAAAACCGGAACACGCCGGGCAGCGGCGGTGCGGTGCGGACTGCGCCTTCGCAGCAGCAGCCGGCGATGAGCAAAATCGGAGAAAACTGATAATTCTTTTTCAAGAAGACGATGTCGGAAATGGAAAATTGCGCCGGATACGATTGAAACAGAACGAAAAAGTCGGCAGATGCTTCGGCAAACCGCGTTTCATGGCTTATTTCCTGCTGTTGCAAAATACGGGAATCCGTTTTCGCAAGGCCAGCGGTGAGCAGGGAAATTACCTGCGCAAACTCAGAAAAGTCAGTATTACCGACGAAAAATACAATTTTGGACATATTGTACAAGATATTACTTGACTTTTTGAAAAATGCAAGGACAACGCCTGTGAATTGGTTTTTTACGGAATCGTTCAGGCGGTACTTTTTCCCTGTTAAGCGGGAAAAAACCGGCTACTATTACTGTACTGCTCATTTTCACAAGGATTTTCAAGGAGTTTTCAAATGCAAAACACAGTGGTGATGTTTTTCTGGCAATCGTTTTAATTCTATCGAAATCTTTTATATTAGGCAATTTGAGGGGGGAGGTAAAAAATCGGTGTTTGGGGGTGCGATGGGCAGCATAGACGGCGGCGAAAGTACAACGCTGTAGTTTAACCGCAGTTTAGCAGTTTAGCCGCCGGCTATAAGTCGGCGGTTATCTTATTACCGACCGATATTCGTGTCTGCCGATAGCGTTTGCCGTCAGCACCGTAAAAGAACACGTAATTGTTATCGCTTTCCCAGATTGCAGTGAACTTCACTGACCGGGGACCGTTTAGACAGAACATCATTCCGCATGAAACGTTCTTACCGCGTTTGATGAGCGTTTCCGTTGTCGAAAAACTACTGTACAGAAGATGATGATCGCTGCAAAGCGTCCGATATATGAATTGTTTTAGGGCAGCGTAAGAATTTATTTCTTCCGGCGGCATTTATTTTTGGCTCTGATTTTGAATTCGGCATTGAAAGGGGATATCAACCCCCTGTCTGACAAATCGTCATTATGCTGCCGCCGATTTTCGTCTGATGAGAATTATGCGGAATATACCAGTTATAGCGGTTGTGTGCAAAAGTTTTGCGGAATTTATCATTAAGTCCCGAAGAGACGCGACACTTCATTAACCGGCGGCTTCATAATTGTTATGGAACCGCCTGCCGCGAATTACAAAAATTGATTTGATTATTTAATCTTCATCAAATACCGTTTGGAAGTCATCGTTGTCATCAATGTTCGTTTCCGCTTCATTGAAGAATTCCGATGACGTAAAACTCGGGATTGCACCTTCCGCACCGGTTTCCGGCGTATCATCCAAAAACGGATAATGCGGCTCTGTCGGCAGCGGCTCGGCAAACTCATCTGCCGCACCGCTCCGCAAATGCCATTGGGCTCTCTGATAACTGCGGAAACCCGTTCCAGCCGGGACAAGATGACCGAGAATCACGTTTTCTTTCAATCCGACAAGATTGTCCGTCTTGCCCGCCAATGCTGCCTCGGTAAGAACCTTGGTTGTCTCTTGGAAAGACGCAGCCGAAATAAAACTGGAACTCTGAACCGCCGCTTTGGTAATACCGAGCAACTGCGTTGATGCCTGTGCCAACTCGGTACGCTTTGCCGTTGCCGGTTTTCCGTTTTCCGCTTCGGTTTCATTGTTTTTCTGCTCGAAAACATCACGCTGAACGATAGCACCTACTTCCATGTCGGTATCGCCTTGTTCGACAATCCTGACACAGCGGGCAACTTCCTCGTTTGCATCTCTGAATGCGAACTTGTCAATCACCGCTCCTTCCAGCAAACTGGTATCGCCGGGGGCTTCAATGCGGACTTTCCGCAGCATCTGCGAAACTATAATCTCGATATGTTTATCGTTAATTTTCACATTTTGACCGCGATAAACCTGCTGCACTTCACGGACTAGATATTCCTGAACCGCCTCTTCGCCGGAAATACGAAGTATGTCATGCGGAATTAACGGACCATCGGTGATAGCATCTCCTGCCCTGACATAATCACCGGGGTGAACCCGCATGTGTTTTCCTTGAGAAATTTCATGAATACGGGATGCGTTAATTTCGTCATTTTTAATTACGATAGTCCGTTTTCCGTGCCGCTTTTCGCCGAATTCAGCAAAGCCGTCAATTTCGGCAATAACAGCGGGGTCTTTCGGTTTTCTGGCTTCAAAGATTTCCGTAACCCGCGGCAAACCGCCCGTAATATCCTGCGTTTTCTGGACATCACGCGGGGTCTTTGCCAGCATCGTACCGGGTTTAACCTTAGCACCGTTATCAACCATGATAACCGCTTTACTCGGAAGCCACGCAAAGTCAATAGTCCCGCCGCTGCCGTCTTCGGACTTAATTTCAATCTGCGGCTGACGGTCACCTTTGAGGTCTGTTACCGTCAAACTGATACGACCGGTGTTCTTATCCTTTTCGCCGTGAACCGTTTCGCCTTCCACAACATCGATATAGTGGACGATACCAGCGAGTTTTGCGAAAATCGGAATGTTATGCGGGTCCCAATTGCATAAACTCTGTTCCGCCTTGACAATCTGGCCTTCCTCTACGGTAATAGTTGCACCGTTGGGAACGTCGTATTTATCAAGTTCACGACCTTTTTTATCAAGAATCGCAATAGCACCGTTGCGGGAAAGCGAGGTCCTTTTACCGCCCGGCATTTCGATAAGTTCCATTTGAACGAATTGTACCTTGCCTTCATGCCGCGCCTTGATTTCGCTTTCTTCCAGATCGCGGGCTGCTGTACCGCCGATGTGAAACGTCCGCATCGTTAACTGCGTACCGGGTTCACCGATGCTCTGCGCGGCAATGATTCCGACTGCAAGTCCTTCTTCGACTTTCCGGCTTGTTGACAAATCCATTCCGTAGCATTTTGCACAGATTCCCAATTTTGCTTCGCAGGTCATCGGACTTCGGATTTGAATTTTTTCAACACCGAGTTCCTCAATCTTGCGGGCAATTTCGGCAGTAATTAGACCGTTTTCTCTGACGATGACTTCATCGCTGAACGGATGCGTGATGTTGACGCGGGAAACACGTCCTCTGATGGAGTCCGCTAAACTGACTTCGACTTTTTCGCCGCGATAGACAACTCCTTTGACGATACCCTGCGTTGTACCGCAGTCGTCCATTGTAACAACCACGTTCTGTGCAACGTCTGCCAATTTACGGGTCATATAACCAGAGTCCGCCGTTTTCAAAGCGGTGTCCGCCAAACCCTTGCGCGCACCGTGCGTTGAACTGAAATACTCCAGAACGGACAATCCTTCACGGAAGTTTGCCTTAATCGGTGTTTCGATAATTTTACCGTTCGGCTTCGCCATTAAGCCGCGCATACCGGCAAGTTGGCGAATCTGTTCATTACCGCCTCTCGCACCGGAAGTTGCCATCAGGTGAATCGGATTGACATACCAGCCGCCTTTTTCCAAACGGAAGTCCCGCTCGAGGTCAGCGAGCATCTGTTTTGTGATTTCGTCTCTTGCCCGAGTCCAAATATCGAGAACCGCATTATAACGTTCCAAATCGGTCGATGCGCCTTCCTCGTATTTGCGGTACACTTTCGCAACTTCCGCTTCGGCAGCAGCGATGATATCCAACTTGCTTTTCGGTGTGACAAGGTCATCGGTCGAAAACGACAAGCCGCTCTTGGTGCTTTCTTCAAAACCGATGCGCATCATTCGGTCGAGCAGTTCTATTGTACCTTTGCGTCCGATGTGTTCAAAACAATCGCTGATGACTCCCTGCAAGCCGCCGGATTTTAGCGGTTCATTGTAAAACGGCATACCTGTCGGCAGAATATCATTGAAAATAATGCGTCCCGGCGTTGTATCAAAAAGTTTTCCGCCGACAATGTTTGGGTCTTTTTTAAGCCAGCGTCCCTGCGGCATCCGTACTTTGATTCTGGCGTGCAGCGCAACCTTCTTATGTGCATAAGCGGTAAGAACTTCCTCCCGGTTGGCAAAAATCATTCCTTCGCCTTTTTGGTTTGGACGGTCCATTGTGGTATAGAAGCAGCCCATCACGATGTCTTGCGAAGGCGAAATAATCGGCGAACCGTTTGCCGGACTAAAAACGTTGTTCGTGGAAAGCATCAAGGTATGCGCTTCAACCTGCGCTTCCAAAGACAGCGGCAGGTGTACCGCCATTTGGTCGCCGTCAAAGTCCGCATTAAATCCGCGGCAGACGAGCGGGTGAAGTTTAATCGCTTGTCCTTCAACGAGAATCGGTTCAAACGCCTGAATACCCATACGGTGAAGAGTCGGCGCGCGGTTCAAAAGCACAGGGTGATTTTGAATCACCTCTTCCAGAATATCCCACACTTCTTCGTCTTTGCGTTCAAGCATTTTCTTCGCACTTTTGATGGTATCGGCATGTCCGATTTCTTTCAAACGGCGGATGATGAACGGCTGAAATAATTCGAGGGCAATCTTTTTCGGTAAACCGCACTGATGCAACTTAAGATGCGGACCGACAACAATCACGGAACGGGCAGAATAGTCAACACGTTTTCCGAGCAGGTTTTCACGGAAACGCCCTTGTTTGCCTTTAATCATATCGGTCAGCGATTTCAGCGGTCTGTTGCTGGAACCAAGCACGGGACGTTTGACTCTGCCGTTGTCGAAGAGTGCGTCAACGGACTGCTGGAGCATACGTTTTTCATTGCGGATAATCACTTCCGGCGCATTGAGGTCAACAAGACGTTTGAGGCGGGAATTCCGATTGATAATCCGGCGGTAAAGGTCGTTCAAGTCGCTTGTCGCAAAGGTTCCTGATTCAAGCATGACTAGCGGACGCAAATCCGGCGGTATAACCGGTATTACATCGAGAACCATCCATTCGGGACGGTTATCGCTGTCCCGCAGCGACTCTATTAACTTCAGGCGGTTTGTAATTTCCTTCTTCCGCTGTTTCGATTTTGTTTCGTCCATCTCCGTCCGAAGTTTCTTGGATTCCAGCACGAGGTCAAGATGGTCGAGGTCCAGCAGTTTGCGGATTGCTTCCGCTCCCATATCAAACGTGTCGGTTTTGCGCGTACCGATTGTACCGGGATTCTGTTCTTCGACAGAGCGAGCCTCGTCTTCGTTAAGCAGTTGATAAAGTTTCAGTGCGGAATCATTGAGAAAAAGCCGGGGCCACTTCCGCAAGTTGAGATTTTTAATACCTTCCGTTATACGAACAGGATTGCCGTCTTTGTCGATATGCACTTCGTCATTTTCGTTCACATCGACAACTTTCGGACGCTTGCCGTTCTCTACGGCGAAGGGATTTAGAACAACGTAATCCTGAAACAAAATGATTTTTTCTAAACTGCTCGCTTTCAGCGAAAGCAGGGTTGCCAAGCGGCTTGACGCTGCCTTATAAAACCAGATATGTACAGCAGGAGCAGCAAGGTCGATATGTCCCATCCGTTTGCGGCGCACCCGGCTGTGAGCAATTTTCACATGACAGCGGTCGCAGGTCATGCCTTTGTATTTTTGTCCCTTGAATTTACCGCAGAAACATTCCCAGTCATTTGCGGGACCGAATATTTTTTCGCAGAACAAACCGTCTCGTTCCGGTCGGTAAGTCCGGTAGTTGATTGTTTCCGGTTTTTTGACTTCGCCGCAAGACCAGGCACGTATGTCACTGGGCTTCGCCAAACTGATTTTGACGGAGACGTAGTCGTTAATTCTGTCGTAAAGATAGTCGCTGCTCATTGTAATGAAACCTCGTTATTGTGAAAATTGTTTTATGATATGTACTTTTTACGTTATTATATTGCGGCGGTCAAATCCCGTCGCCTTTTTCGAGTTGCATGTTCAGGGCGAGACCTCGGATTTCGTTGGTTAACACATCGAAACTTGCCGGTGTTCCCGCTTCCAAAGTGTTTTCGCCTTTGACCATTGAATCGTATATTTTTGTGCGTCCTTCGACATCATCGCTCTTGACGGTAAGCAATTCCTGCAGCGTGTAAGCCGCTCCGTATGCTTCCAAAGCCCATACTTCCATTTCACCGAACCGCTGACCGCCGAAACGGGCTTTACCGCCAAGCGGCTGCTGCGTAATGAGCGAGTAAGGTCCGGTACTTCTCGCATGAACCTTATCCTCAACCAAATGGTGCAACTTGAGCATATAGATATAGCCCACCGTTGTTTCTTGGTCAAAGGGTTCACCGGTGCGTCCGTCGAAGAGACGTACTTTGCCGTGCCGCGGCAGTCCCGCCTTTTCCAATTCATTGTTAACGGCGGATTCCGTTGTCCCGTCAAACACCGGCGTTACCGCCTGATAACCCAACTTTGCGGCTGCCCAGCCGAGATGCGTCTCAAGAATCTGACCAACATTCATACGGCTGGGAACACCCAGCGGATTAAGAAGAATCTCAACCGGCGTTCCGTCCGCAAGATACGGCATGTCTTCGCGGGGTAATATCTTGGAAATAACGCCTTTGTTGCCGTGCCGGCCTGCCATCTTGTCGCCGACCGAAATAACCCGTTTCGCGGCAACATAAACCTTGACCATTTGCAAAACACC
Source organism: Planctomycetaceae bacterium (assembly GCA_009783865.1). GTDB lineage: Bacteria > Planctomycetota > Planctomycetia > Pirellulales > Thermoguttaceae > WRKP01. The sequence continues at coordinate 12,626 of WRCR01000022.1, forward strand.
GCGCCGGAGTTCATCACCACGCTTCTTCGAATTCAGTTTGCGTTCCTTGGCATCAACAGCCGTTTCAATGGCAGACCAATACCGTTTGAAAACTCGTTCTGCTCTGTCATAAACATCCGGTTGATTTTCGAGATTGAGATGTTCCAGCCGGAATAATTTCGGTGTTTCCAATTCGTCGGCATCAATTTTACGACCGATTACTTCTTCGATTTCTTCAACCATCGGTTCGAAAAGTGCTTTAATTTTTGCATCTTCTTCTTTTTCGATTTGCTTAATCTCCCGGTCGAACAAATCGCGTTCCCCGTCCGACATACTCATACGGCAGGAGAATTTCTGCGTTCCGATGACAATACCCTCGACACCAGACGGGACTACCAGCGATTCGTTTTTGACATCTTCGCCGGCGCGTCCGAAAATCGCAAGCAGGAGTTTTTCCTCCGGCGACAACTCGGTCTTTGTCCTTGGAACGACTTTCCCGACAAGAATATCGTCCGGTCTGACGTATGTTCCGACACGGACAATACCGCCTTCGTCCAGATTCCGCAATGCGCGTTCACCGACATTCGGAATATCGCAGGTGAACTCTTCACGTCCCTGCCTTTGGTCGCGAATCTCGACATCGAACTCCTCTATGTGAATGGAAGTATAAGTATCCCTCTTAACAAGGTCTTCGCTGATGATGATAGCGTCTTCAAAATTGAAACCGTCCCAAGCCATGAAACCAACGAGTACATTTCTGCCGAGACATAGTTCACCTTTATACATGCTCGCACCGTCAGCAAGGATTTGTCCCGCCTCGACTTTTTGATTCGGCTGCACAATCGGAATTTGATTTTGACAGGTTCTTTCGTTCATTCCGACAAATTTGCGAAGTACATACTCATCTTCATAAACGGAGTCAAGGAGACGTTTTTCAACAGCATCCAATTCCTTGCGCAGCGGCAGCAGAATAACGTCGCGGCATATCTGTTTCTCGGCATCCAGTTGGAATCCGAATTCCTTTATTTTACCGTTAATTTCCGTAACGGGACTCTTGCCGCCCGCTTCAACTACGGCTGCATCGGAAGCAAAAATCTTGCGCAGTTTTCCATTCTCATTGAAGTCGGCAAGCGTTTTAATTTTGGCATCTTTACATGCCTTTGCGGTCGGCGCAGACAATTTTATGTCGGCAATCGCTTTCAACAAGATTTCGTCCGTTTCTTTCGTTCTTGCCGAAACCTTCATCTCGATTTTACTTCTTTCATCCAGTAGTTTTTTACCCAACACCGGGTCGGAAGAAATAATAACCCGCTGCGAGTCAACGTATGTTACAATTCCCTTGCGTCTGGCATGGACCAGAAGCGAAGAGTTGAACGCTGCCCGATGTTCCAATCCGGTTGCCACAATCGGCGGTTCGGGAACCAAAAGCGGAACTGCCTGCCGCTGCATGTTAGAACCCATCAAAGCGCGGTTAGCGTCGTCGTGTTCCAAGAACGGAATCAAACCAGCGGAAACACCGACCATCTGACTCGGCGCAACATCGACATATTCCACGTCTTCAATCGGAACAGGTTCGTAATCACCCTTGTAGCGGACAATTACGGTTTCCGTAATTTCGTCCGGTATAATCTCGCCTTTTTCAATTTTTACATCGGCGGGGGCAAGCCGGACAATATGTTCTTGGTCCGCACGGAGCCAATCAATTTTCTCGGTTAATTTTCCGTTTTTCACAGCCCGATAAGGCGAAACGAGAAAACCGAATTCGTCAACCGAAGCATAGATGCTCAAACTCGAAATCAAACCGATGTTAGCACCTTCCGGTGTTTCAATCGGACAAATACGACCGTAATGAGATGAGTGAACGTCGCGGACTTCAAACCCCGCCCGTTTCCGGTTCAAACCGCCGGGTCCCAGCGCGGACAAACGCCGCTCATGCGTGAGCATCGAAAGAGGATTCGTTTGGTCAACTACCTGTGAAAGTTCGCCGCGCCCAAAGAAGTATTCAATGGTCGCCGAAACGCTCTTTTGATTGATGCAAGTCCTCGGCGATTCTACCTGCTGTTTTGAATTGAACCGCTCCCTCACAGTGCGCTGCAACTTCAAAAATCCTTTGCGGAGTTCATCGCCTGCCAATTCGTCTATCGTTCTCAAACGGCGGTTGCCGAGATGGTCAATATCATCAACTTCCGCCCTTCCGTCTCCGCCCCAAAGAAAATACAAATAGTTCACGGCATGAACAATATCTTCTGCCGAAAGGGTCATTTCGTCAAGTGAAATATCGATGCCTAATTTCCGGTTGACACGGAAACGTCCGACACGTCCCAAACGGTAGCGGTTAGTATCGAAGAACCTTTCGTGAAACAGCTGTTTTGCCCTGTCCAACTGTGCGGGTCCTGGACGCAACTTCTGATAAATCCGCATCAACGCCTCTTCGTGAGTGCGTGTCTTGTCTTCCGCCAGCGAATTGAGCAGCAGTTTATTTCGCTGTTCGTCCATTATTTCAATCTTTTTCAAGCCGGCAGTACAAATTTCTTCGGCAAGTGCTTTGGTGATGACCTGACCGGACTCAACGATGATTTCGTTTGCTTTATCGCCTTCTTTAGGATATTTAATATCCCTGACGGCGATTTTGCCTTCAATTTTAGCGGCAGCGGCACTGGAATTGACCGGCACCGATTTCGTAGTATAAAACGATTTAAGGATTTGGTCGTTTGTACTGTATCTGTCGGACATTGCCCGCAGAAACATCATTATCGGCAGTTTATTTCCTTGGTCAATCTTGACAGTAATAGTTTCCTTGCGGGTGATACTCAATTCAATCCAACTTCCGCGTTCCGGTATAATGCGGCAACTGAACGTTTTGCGTTCACCGTCCATTTCGGCGGTAAAATCAATACCCGGACTGCGGTGAAGTTGGCTCACGACAACACGTTCCGCTCCATTGATAATAAATTCTCCGCCGCCGAGCATTATCGGAATATCGCCGAGATAAACGTCTTCTTCGATAATACTTCCGGCTGATTTTGATTTAGCGGTATTCTGGGCGGCAGCCCCCGGTTTTTGTGACGCGGGACCTCTGTCGCCGAGATTCGCCGCCGCTGAAATGGAAAGACGAAGACGAACCTTGAACGGCTTGCCGTAAGTCAAGCGGAGTTGACGACATTCATCCGGTTCAAAACGCGGCTTCTCTAATTCGTAATACAGATATTCGAGGGAAATGGTCTCATCAAAGTTCTTGATGGGAAAGATTTCCCGCAAGACGGCTTCAAGTCCGATGTTTTCCCGCTTCCGAGGCGAAACATCTTCTTGCAGAAAACGTTTATAACTTTCAGTTTGCAGTTTCGTCAGGTCGGGAATTTCGTACCTTTTGCTCTGACTGCCGAAGAATTTCTTATTTTCAAAAACAAAACGCCGCTGCCACGGTGAAGTCATAACAACAATTCCTTAAAGTGTGTGTTAAATGTAAATTTTTACGATTATTGTTGACCGCCTGTGTTTTACAGGGCGGCTAATAAATCCCAAGCCAAGGGGAAAATAAAGTGCCGGAGACGATAATCTCCGCTAAAAATCAAATTCCTGCCTGATTGTAAATAGTAGAGAACGGGCGGGAAAGTATGCCGGATGGCACGAAAGCGCAAGACATCTGCGATAACGAGGCATAGTATCGTCTTTCATTTTCGAGGTTTAGCGAAACGAGAATTTCACCCATTTAGAAACAATGGACAATGATAGCAAAAATTTCAAAGTCCGCAAGAGGGGGGCAACTTTAATTTTTTTTCAGAATTGCCGGACCGGCATTTTTCCCTCATTGACAGCACCGCTAAAGTTATGCTACGATGATTCGTGTTCGGTGACAATTTACTCAACCATGTTTCAATAGGAGAAATCGAAGTGAGAAAAGTACGTTTTAATCTGCGTGATTTGAGGGGGGAAACGAATTAAGAGCGGCGGGTGATAACCCGCCGTCTGTGAGTTATCACACACGGCTCGTATTTGCGTTCACCCTTGTTGAACTCCTCGTCGTCATCGCCATTATCGGTGTCTTGATTGCGCTTCTTTTGCCCGCAGTTCAAGCCGCTCGTGAAGCCGCAAGAAGAATGCAGTGCAGCAATAATATGAAGCAGATTGGACTCGGTCTGCACAACTACCACGACAAGTACGACAGTTTGCCGGCAGGCGGTTGGTGGATGGGTTTCTTCAACAGACATGTTCCATAACCAGTAATTTGCCCTTTCCTTTTTACCTATCATACCAAAGTTCGCCTAAACTGGTAAAATGGGACGGTTTTGTATGGGTTACGGAACAAGTCTAATCAACTATTATGAAATCATTATATTGCTTTTTGCTGTTGTTTTGTTCCGTGCTTCTTGTCATCGGCGGTTGTTCAGTTGAACCTACACCGGATGGTTTTCCGAAACTTTATCCTGTAACGGTGACTATCAAGCAGGAAGGCAAAGAGTTGCCCGGTGCTACGGTACGTCTTGTTCCGATGTATGAGTCGAACATTTGGACTACGGGTGCTGTGACTGATTCGCAGGGTAAGGCTGTCTTGAGAACTCACGGCAAGTATTCCGGCGCACCGGCTGGCAAATTCAAAGTTTGTGTGACGAAAGCCGTGATCGAGGGACGTAAACTTTACTCCGATATGGAAAAAGCCGAGAATCCGAAGTTGAAAGATACGCTTGGCGAAGAGTATTACGTCATCGCAAAAAAGTACGATGAACCTGCTAATACACCTTTTGAGGTTGAAGTCGTCGCGAATAATGCCGTTTTTGAATTCGACATTCCCGAAACGGTGAAGACAATCATTCCATACGGCGGCGTGCAGTGATGACACTATTAGCGTAGGCGTATTTAGAGCAGCGTACCGCGTAAGCCGCATCGTATTCGCTTGCTTGACGGGATGTTGTTGCGTACTTTCTACGCCGTAAAAGTGTAAATTACACTTTTGTGACGGCGTTTCTGCGACAGAAACGCAACACCTAACTAATTGCAAACCCCTATTTTTTAAGGATGGCGGGGACAGGACTCGAACCTGTGACCTTGAGGTTATGAGTGACCTTTTTTGCGCCAGTTGCTGTTGCTATAACTATCTATTTTATAAGGACTTACGGCAATCGATAGAAAACAAAATTCGTATCATTTTCCATCTTTTCTGTATCAGATTATATCATCTTATAAATATAATACAAGTAGGGACTTACGGAAAAAAACAAGAATTTTTATACACTTTTGAAAATTCGAAAAAGTCAAAAAAAGTATAAGAAATTTTTAAGACAATTACCGCCCCTTGACTCACTCCCATTCGGGCAACCCTTGCCGCATCAGACACCGCCATCTTGCCGGTCTCAACCGACTTCGATAATTCGGGAACACCGAATTCTTGTACCGTCTTGGCACTACGCAAAGAACGTTCCGAAGTGTTGAGCATCTGTGCCGCTTCCGCTTGACTAACTTCCTTTTGAGAAGTAGGCAAATTTGCCGACTTATTACTTGGTCTGTGCGGAGGCATGTTTGCCATCTTTGCCGCTATCATTGCACGCTGGGACTCGTTCAAATGCCGCCGTTTCAGGTTCTTTGAAATAACGAAGGCAAGCGGGTCATCGCCCCTTGATATACCTAACACGCAGTATCGGAATATGATAATCCAGCGCAATCTCCGCCCAATTGCGGGGGTCGTCGGCTATTGCACTTATCTGCTCATCGGTCAAGCCCCACCGTCTCTTTTGACGTTGCGGTTTACGTTTCGGCTTCGTGTCAGTGTCACCACAACCCCCTTTTTTCCCGACGTTTTCTGGGGTTGCACTGACACTTACACTACCTATAGGGGAAATTTTCTTTTCCCGCACCGCTTCTCGCACCCGCTGCGGTTTTATCGTACCCGCTTTCAAGTGCAAAACAAACGCCGCAAACAAAGCAATATAGCCAACGCTTTTCGGACGCTGTTCTTTTATCTCGTCAACTTCAAATTCGTCTTCGTCAAGATGGTCCATTGAAATATCATATCATATCATATCATAAAAACCGCAGCGACAGGACAAACGCTGCGGAACAGAGTGTACGCAACCTCTGTTTTTACAAA
>WRCR01000023.1 GCA_009783865.1 Planctomycetaceae bacterium
ACACGGACGCTGCTTCGGGCGCAATCGGGGCAGGAAATTATCGGTTATCGTGCACCGAGTTTTTCGATAGTGAAGCGGACTCCATGGGCGCATCGGATTTTAGCCGAAGAAGGATACCGCTACGACAGCAGTGTGTTTCCGATACATCACGATTTGCACGGCAATGCGGACGCGCCTCGTGAAATACATTGGATTGAAACGGAAGCGGGACAGATTCAGGAATTTCCGCCAGCGGTTGTGCGGCGGTTCGGACAGAATATACCGGTGAGCGGCGGCGGATATTTCCGGTTTTTTCCGTATTGTTTAACGGCACATTGGCTGCGCAGCATCAACAAGACGGGCAATCCGTTTGTGTTTTATATGCATCCGTGGGAGATAGACCCTGACCAGCCGCGCATTTCCGGTGCTTCTTTTAAGAGTCGGTTCCGGCATTATCTCAACTTGAGTAAAACGCTGAAGCGGCTGGAACGTCTCATCAATGATTTTCAATTCACAACGATTTGCGAAGTGTTGCGGCTTCACGAGCGGGAATCTGCGATTCCCGCTATAACAAGATAACGTTTTTCTTGAAAGCGGGAAACACAGTTTCCCGCTACTTTGACAACCCTCACGGCGTAACTTTACGCAGAAATTCCTTCACCGGTTTACCGCAATCGAACTTTTTATCGTTGCCTTTACTGGAAATTGTAATGCTCAACGGTGTCGTTTCCGCATCGGCATACTGCTTTTCGACCAGCGTGTGTACTGTTAGTATAGTCGGTGCGGCAATTATTTCGCCGAATTCGCCAACTTGGGGAGCCGCCGAACCAATCTTTTCCGAAGTTTCTTCCTCTTTTGAAACAACGACCTTATATTCTCCTTCCGGCGCACCGGGATATAGTCCCTGAGTGAACACCTTTCCGGTTCCCGAAGTGCCAATTTGAGCAAAGACCGCCCATTTGAAATTCGGTTCGGTGGAAACCAGTTTAACGAGAGCATCGCCCAGCGGCTTGCCATCTTGCGTCACCGAAATGGTACACGGATACAGTTTCGGCAAGTCAGACGGACGATCCGGTCCGCCGCAGCCGGAAATGATAAGAAATGAAACGAGTAAGAGGACGATGTATTTTTTCGTTGTGGTCATATTATATGAATTGTGTAAAAGACCGCCGGTTATCACCGGCGGCTCGTATTTACTGTGTTTTTTTGTTCATAGTGTTTTTTTTTACAGTGATTTCGATTCTCCGCCGGCGATAGAGCCGTATGCACCCCAAACGCCGTAAGGACTTTCTCCCAAAAGGTCTTGCGGCGAAGTGGACCTTCCGGCATCGACTGTATCCGAAACGAAACGGCATGAACCATCGACAAGGACGACATTGACACCGCCAGAGTGATAACTGTTCGCTGCGAAAATACTCCAGCCGTCACCGTTTATTGCGTTTGCCGCACAACTGGGAGAGTTGGGCGGAAGAACAGTAACAAATCCGTTGTTGTAATAAATACCGTACAGCATTCGATTTCGTCCGCCGCCGGTGGTACCAATCAATGAATTAGGGTCGGAGGTATCGCGTTTTGCAAGACAGGTTGATGGGTCGGTGGAACTGATTCCTCCCCTGGCGAATCCTCCGCGGACACGCGGGTCGGGGTCGGCAACCTCAGTCGCGGAAATAGCCGCTTCGCTGAACGCTATTGTGTTGGAAGTACCATCAACAATCGAAGAAAAATCCTTCCAGACAAGGGGACCGAAAACACCGCGTTTAACACCGTTTCTATAATCATCATTGTTCGTATAGGTGGTGTTGGCAAGCCATTCTTGGCGCAACACGACATCGCCGCGGCAATTATGTATGTTGGAAAAGCCGAATCTGAACGTAGCATTGCTGTACATTGTATTGGACAGCGAGTCTGAAGGACAGCACAGCGTGGGAATTCTGGTGCCGTTCATAGACGGAACGCCGGTTATCCAAGGATTAGGAGTTACTTTTCGGACTGCCTCAATAGCACTGTAGACAGCATCGTATTCAAAAAAGGGCAACATGGCTTGTTGTTCGCCCCAATTACTTGCCACCTGATTACCGTTTGCGTCCATGTGGCTTGTGCGAGCGGCAGGAAACGATTGATTAGTATCGTGATAGTTATGCAAAGCGATACCGATTTGCTTGAAATGGTTCGAACACTGCATCCTTCTTGCTGCTTCACGAGCGGCTTGAACGGCGGGCAAAAGAAGCGCAATCAAAACACCGATGATGGCGATGACTACGAGTAGTTCGACGAGGGTAAATGCTAATACGAGCCGTGAGTGATAACTCACGGACGGCGGGTTATCACCCGCCGCTCTTACTTCGTCTCCCCCCCTCAAATTGTCTAATTTGAAAACCTGTTTTTTCATTATATTGCTCCTAGTTAAAAATTTGACACAAACAACGTTGCCATGGTACACCAAAAAACAGAAAAAGTCAAGAACAAAATCGATTAACGTAGGCGTATTTCAAAAATACAGTAATCCTGCGCCGCTAATGCTTTGTCCGCAAAATTTACAGCAGGATTCCTCGTCAATGTGATATTCGTCAATTCTATATCGGCAGCGGACTACAACCGCTTGATTGCATTGCGGACAATATGTCGTCTGTCCTGCCGCATCATCAATGTTGCCGGTGTAGACATATTTCAAGCCGTTATTTCGGGCTATCTCTCTTGCCCGAAACAGCGTTGACGGCGGTGTCGGCGGCACATCTTTCAACCGGTTCGCCGGATAAAATGCCGAAAAATGCAGCGGCGTTTCATAACCCGTATTGCGCACCAGCCATTTCGACAGCGCATCGATTTCCGCATCCGAATCATTGAGTGCGGGTATCAGCAGCGTTGTGATTTCGAGATGCACTTTCGGATTGTCCGCCAGATACTTCACGGTATCCAAAACCGGCTGCAATTTTCCGCCGCAGTATGTTTTATAAAAATCGTTAGAGAAGGATTTGATGTCTATGTTAGCGGCATCCATTGCGCCGAAGAACCAACTGCGGTCTTCGTCCGAAATATATCCGTTTGATACCGCAACAGATTTCACGCCTGCCTGCTGCGCAATTTTAGCGGTTTCAACAGCGTATTCCGCCCAGATGATAGGTTCGTTGTAAGTGAAAGCGATGCTCTTGCAGTTTAATTCTTTTGCTTTTTGAACGATGAACTCCGGCGATACTTCACAGGAAAGCAGCCGCAAATCGCCCGATTGAGCGGTCGACCAATTCTGACAAAACTTGCAGAAGAAATTGCAGCCGATAAGACCAAACGAAAGAACTTTCGAAGCGGGAAAAAAATGATTGAGCGGTTTCTTTTCGATAGGGTCAACGGCAAGACCGGTGCAGCAGTTGCTTCTTGCGGGAACAACTTTCCCGCTGCGGACTGTTCGGAAACGGCAGATTCCGGTATTTCCGGTCTCATTTTCGGCAATGGAGCAATAATTTGGGCAGCGGCGGCAAACTAGCGGCATTGGATGAAGTTAATTATTGTGAAAAACTGTTCTTTTCTTAAATCGGAAAAATTGTTATTATCCGAATTGATTATTGATAAACACAGTCGAAAGATACATTATATCGAAGGATTGGGATAATGTCACGAATCCAGACAAAGAAAATTTCGCAGCATTTATCCGGTGCGGGAACGCCTCATTTCAACGTTTCGGCAGCATCGCTGGAAGACGGTGTCAATGTACCGGCAGCGGCAGAGGAAGATGATATAGACCAACTCTGGATTCTATACAAGAAGAACCCGACTGACCAACTGCGCAACCGGCTGACAGAGCGGTATATGCCGATAGTCCGTTCCAAGGCGGCGCGGCTTTGGGACCGATTGCCGGACGGCGTTGAGTTGGACGACCTTATGTCGGCTGGACATCTCGGTTTGATGGATGCCATCGCTGCTTTCGATTTGACCCGCGGCATCAAGTTTGAGGCGTTCTGTGTTACACGGATACAGGGTGCTATGCTTGACGAACTTCGGAAAATGGATTGCGTTCCCCGAATGATTCGCAGTAAAGCAACAAAACTCAATGAAGCGTACAAGGCACTCGAATTGGCAAGCGGGCGCAAGCCGTCTGATGAAGAAGTAGCGGATTATCTTCAGATAACGGTTGAGGAGTTGCATCAGTTTTTTGCAGAGACACGCAGTGCCAGCATCACGAGTTTGGACAAAGTACGGAGCGACTTTGGCAGCGGCGATTCAAAAGACATCCGCGAGATGGATGTCATCGCTGACAAGAGAAGCGAAGACCCGACGGAGAGAATGGCAAAGATTGATTTGATTCGTTCTTTCACGAAAGGATTGACAAAGACGGAGCGCATGGTTGTTATTCTGTATTATTACGAAGAGATGACGATGCGTGAAATCGGCTTGGCGTTGGGCTTATCGGAGAGCCGCGTCAGTCAAATGCACACCGGCATTCTAGAGCGGATTAAGAAGATGTATAAGTAACGTTTAGCGGCGGTTCTAGGAACCGCCCGCTAAACTACGTCCTCTTCAGTTTTTTATCCAATTCTTCTTTCGTGAAAACCAGCATAGACGGTCTGCCGTGCGGACAGTGATGTGCATTCGCTTCCTTCTTCGCAAGCGCAAGCAATTCCGTCATTGAGTCGGCACTCAATCTGTCGCCTGCTTTCACCGCCGCTTTACAGGCAGCACTGTGAAGCATCTCTTCCAATAAATCGGCGGGCTTACATCCGCCGCTCTTGAGAAGCGGTTCAAGCATCGACATCAAAACTTCCTGCGGCGCAATCTTATGCAGCAGCACCGGTACAGCAGAAATCAAAACCGTATTGCCGCCGAAGGGTTCAGCAAGCAACCCCAGTTCTTTGAAACGCTCCTTGTTTTCAAGCACAACGGAGTACTCATTCGGCGATAAGTCCGCAGGAATTGGAACGAGAAGCCGCTGTGATTCCAACTGCTTGTTTTCATAACCGCTCTTCAGTTTCTCGTAAATGATTCTTTCATGCAAAGCATGCTGGTCAATAATTGCAATGCCGCTTTCAATTTCCATTACCAGATAACTGTTGTGCATCTGCATAACTTTGTATTCCGTTTCGGAAGCAGAATAATTTTGCGTACCGCCGTATCGCTGTTTTGGAACTACTTCAGTGTTCACCGTTTCTTTACTTGCCGTTCTTTCCGGCAGAGAATGAATTCCCAGCGATTCATCTGCACGGGACAACGATGACTTCTGTGACCGGCGATTCTCCCCGCTGCTTTGCTCATTGTTTTTACTTTGCGCTATGTTTTGTACCCAATCCATAACTGCGCGGCGGGCATCCTGCGCTGTCGTTTTGTCAAGAGCAGAGTTAGGGTCGTTCGGCTTCTTGTTTTCGGATACGAGCAGCGGGTTATAACCCGCTGGTTCGCCTTCGGAAGTTATCACTTCCGGCTCGTAAGAAGTTGGCTCGTAAGAAGTTGGCTCGTAAGAAGTTGGCTCGTAAGAATTCGGTTCATAATTGATATTCAAGGTCAGGAACTTTTCACGTATTGTTCCGAGGAAGCCGGAATAGACCCGATTCTGGTCGAGGAAACGGACTTCCATCTTCGTCGGATGAACGTTCACGTCAAACATATCCGGCTTCAACTCGATTGTGAGAAACGCAAGCGGAAATCTTCCGACTGTCAAGAGACCGCGATATGCTTCCATCAAAGCATGCTGCAACGCCTTATCGCGGATAAACCGGCGATTAAGAAAAAAGTACTGCAAGCGGTTATTGTTTCGGCTGATGTTAGGATGAGAAACATAACCCTTTACCATTACCGGACTTCCGGCGCGGCTTTCGACGTAAATCAGATGTTCCGCAACTTCATTGCCGAATAATTGTGCTATCCGCGTGTGCAGTCCGTTCTTGTCATCGCTGTTAGCAGGCAAGTCGTAAATCATCTTGCCGTTGTGTTTCAGCGTGAATCGAATCTGCGGGTGCGGCAATGATAAGCGGACGAAGGTTTCGCTGATGTGTCCGAATTCAGTTGCTGCCGCCTTCATGTATTTTCTTCTGACCGGCGTGTTGAAAAACAGATTGCGAACTTCGATTTGCGTTCCCTGCGGAATGCCGAGCGGTTTGACTTCGCTGCGCTCACCGCCGCTGCTTGTGATGCTTGCGCCTTCGGTGCAGTCAGCGGCTTTGCTCTTCAAGGTCAGTTGACTGATTTCGGCAATAGACGCAAGTGCTTCGCCGCGAAACCCGAAAGACGAAATGCGAAATAAGTCATCCGTATCAGCAATCTTACTGGTGGCATGCGGCGAAAGTGCGAGTTCCAACTGGTCGGCAACGATACCGCTTCCGTTGTCGGCAATGCGGATTAGTGACGCGCCGCCGTTCTCAATCGAGATGTCAATCCAGTCCGCAGCGGCATCGAGAGAGTTCTCCACGAGTTCTTTGACAACGCTTGCGGGACGTTCAATAACTTCGCCCGCCGCAATCTTGTTGACCATGCTGACGGGAAGTTGCCGGATAATGTTGTTTTTCATACGATTTTGAAAATTTTTCAAATTTTTTGTATTTTTTTCATAACAAAACGATTTTTGCTTCGTAATGACGAACAAGCGGGATACAAAAGTATCCTACTGATAATTTTCGTTAGTTCATTCTACCAAAAGGAGAGACAATGTCAAAGAAGCATTTCGGTGTTTTGCTCGCAGGAGTTGTGTTGACGGCAGCACTAGCCGTCGTTGTAAATCAATCATTCGTCGCCGCTGACGAAGAGAAAAAAGCGGAAGAACCGGCAGCCGCAGTTAAAAAAGAAGACAGTAAAGAGGACGGGAAAGATAAAGATATATCGCTGCCGGTCTATGCTCCGAGTACTTATTGGATTGGTGTGCGGGTAGTTCCGGTGCCGGAGATTCTGCTGCCGCAATTCGGAGTGAAGGACGAAAATTCCTCGCTAGCGGTTGTCGAAAGTGTTGTACCGAAAAGTCCTGCTGACAAAGCGGGAGTCAAACGCGGCGATGTGGTTATCAAGTTCGGTGACAAAAACATCGGTTCGCTTGAAGAACTGGTCGAACAGGTTTCGAAAGTTAAGAACGCCGAACAGAAATTGCTTGTGTATCGTGAAGGCAAAAAGACCGAGTTGAAGGTTACACCGGAAGAGCGGCCAGCGGAAGCGATGGCGGGACAATTCGGAGGAGGCGTTCCGCCGATGATGCGGGGTTTCAAAGGCGGTATGCAAAGAATGCCGCAGCCGAACATCGAAAAGATACCGGGCATGCGGCTAGGTCCCAAAGTGTGGCTCGGACAGAAAGACCCGCGGGAAATGATGAAGCAAATGGAAGAATATTTTCGGCAAATGCAGGGCGGAAATGATGCCGACCAATTTATGCTGATGCCTGACGAAGACGGCGGTGCAGCAATGAAAGCACCGGAAGGTACAGGAAAACAGTTAATGGTAACGACAAAAACCGACAAAGACGGCAAGACGAAAATTACCGTGCGGCAGATTATCAGAAGCAGCACCGGTGTTGATGAAAAGACATGGGAAGCATCTTCGTTTGAAGAATTGCCGGAAGAAATTCAAAGGGACGTTCAGGAACTGTTAGGGAAATGAATGGCGGATAGTGATGAGTGGGTAGCGGAAGTTTTATACTTGCATCACCACCCTAACTATTCACTCCTCACTATTCGTTATTCACTTCCCCTGTGTCCGCTTGCGTCCCCCACACTATTCACTATTCACTAATAACTATTCACTACTTTTTTACTTCTTCGTCGCCGAGCAGTTTCGCCAATGTTGGTTCCATCGCTTCTGCCCAAAGTTTATAGCCGTCCGCACCGGGATGCACGAAGTCCTTCATCACTTCCGGTTGCAAAACACCGTTTTCGTCAAGAAAAACCTTGCCGATGTCGAGAAGCGTCACATTTTTTTCGTCTTTCAGAAATTCCGGCAGATACGAATTGATTTCGTTCACTTTTTTCCTCTTTTCGCCGTCGGGCTGATTGTCCCGCGGGAAAATATAGAGTACCAAAATCTTCATGTTCGGATACGCTTTTTCAAGTTTCTGAACGACTGCCTTGATGCCGTCTGCCGTCTCTTTCGCTGTATTGCTGTTGTTAGTGCCAATCATCAACACTGCTGCCTTCGGATTGATTTTGCTAATCGGAAGATTGTCCAGCCGCCAAAGAACGTGTTCAGTGCGGTCTCCGCCGAATCCCAGATTAACGGCTTTGCGCGGTTCGTAATACTTTGTCCAGACATCTTTTCCGGCTCTTTCCCAGCCGTGCGTAATGGAATCGCCAATCATCAGCAGGTTGATACCGCCTTTGTTGAATTCCTCGACATTTTTTTCATGCCGCGGCATCCACCATTCAAGATTGGGACGCGACACCGGTTTCAATGCGGAACTCAATTCCTGCGCCGATGCATAAGCGGCAGCAAAGACGAACAGCACAAACAGGACGGAAACTAAAGAAATATGTTTTTTCATTGTGACACCCTCGAATAAGTTGAACGGAAAAATCTATTCAAGTATTAAAACAAAACGGCGGGAAAAAACAAGAACGGTATCGGTATGGGGTGTGTAAAAATTGGGGGAAGGACTCTTCTAGTCCTCGCCGGAGTACCGGCTAAATATCCGACTGTTCCGTTTCGTTGCGCTCCAGTTTTATATTTTTCGGCATTTTTTTACTCGCTCTTGTCAAATCGGTATTACTATGTTAAAATGAATCGGGTTTTGTTTGCATAACACTTTTACAATACTAAAGCGTAATACTATACAAGAGGTTTTCATGTCTGGGACAGCCGTTATCGGGCTTCAATGGGGCGATGAAGCAAAAGGAAAAATTGTCGACCTGCTCACGGAGCAGAACGATATTGTCGTCCGCTATCAAGGCGGTGCCAATGCCGGTCATACCGTCGTTACCGGCGGAAAGACGTACAAATTGTCCCTGATTCCAAGCGGTATCTTTTACAAAAACGTTCAGTGTATCCTAACCGGCGGTGTTGTTATAAATCCTGCTTCTATCATCGATGAGATAACACGGCTTACCGCTGACGGCATCGAAATCAAAAAGAATTTGATGATAAGCGGAAAAGCACACGTCATTTTCCCTTGGCACGAATGGGAAGATGCCTTAATGGATAATACTACCACCGGTGAATCAATTGGTACAACCCGGCGCGGCATCGGTCCCTGTTATCGGGATAAAATGGGACGTTCACTTGCGATGCGGGTTTCCGACCTCTATTCTGACCGTTTTCCGGCGCGGATTCAGCAAATCTTTCACATCAAGCATGAAATGCTTCAGGGGCTTGCCGCTGCTTTGCAGCAGAAAAAAGAATTTAATGAAATGCAAGGGGAAACAAGTGCGGAATCAATCGTTGAATCATACACCAAGTATGCCGATATTCTTCGTCCATACGTTGCTGATACGACAAATTATCTGCTAGATGCCGTCGATAAAGATGCCAAAATTCTCTTTGAAGGTGCGCAAGGTTCTCTGCTGGACGTTGACCACGGCACTTTCCCATACGTCACTAGCAGCAACAGCAGCGGTACGGGTGTATGCAGTGCCGCCGGTGTTCCCCCGAAGTTCCTCAAAAACATCTACGGCATTTGCAAGGCATATTCAACAAGAGTTGGCGGCGGTCCCTTCCCGACAGAGCAAGACAACGAAATCGGACAGCGAATCCGCGACAGAGGAAACGAATACGGAACAGTTACGAAAAGACCGCGCCGCTGCGGCTGGTTTGATGCCGTTGCCGTCCGTTATTCTATCCGTTTAGCGGGGGTTGATGCCATCGCCTTAACGCTGCTTGATGTATTGAGCGGTTTTGACGTTCTTAACATTTGTACCGCTTACAATGTTTACGGAAGAAAATCCGTGAATTTCCCCGGCTCACTGGAAAATATCCGCATCGCTGAACCAATCTATGAAACCTCACCGGGATGGAAAGAAGATATTTCCGGCGTTAGGAAATTTGACGACCTGCCGGCAAATGCGAAGTATTTCATCGGGCGGATTTCCGAACTTCTCGGCAAGCCGGTTAAAATTGTTTCCGTCGGTCCCGACCGCTCGCAAACGATTTTCATTTAATAAATAATCAACCATCAGAATATCAGCGGACAACGCATAATAATTTTACGATGCCTCAAACGCTCATCACCAGTCAAGCCGAATTCAACAAACTGCTTCGGCAACTGGAGAAGCAGTCCGTAATTTGTTTCGACACCGAATTTATTTCCGAAGGGCGTTTTCGTCCGCTGCTTTGTCTTCTTCAAATTGCTGCCGGAAAGACAAGGGCACTCGTTGACCCGCTTGCGCTGTCCTTGAAACCATTCTGGGAATTAGTTTGCAGCGGAAAACACGAAGTTGTCGTTCATGCCTGCCGATGTGAAATGGAATTCTGTCTCCGCGACACCGGTACATTTCCGCCGGTATTTTTCGACATACAGTTAGCTGCCGGTTTCGCCGGTCTTGATTATCCGACCAACCTTGCAAGTATTATCAAACACTATTTGCATATTGACATTCCCAAAGCGGAATCGCGGACGGTTTGGAACAAACGTCCCCTGACACAGCGGCAAATCGATTACGCTTTTGACGATGTGCTGTACCTCGAACAATGCGCCGCCGTCTTGAAAAAAACCTTGACGGAAACCGGACGGCTTAACTGGTATTACGAAGAAGTCGAGGAAAGAAACAAACGTCTCAAGGAATATCTTGAAACGCCGCAGTGGAGGGGTCTTCCGAAGAGCGGTCAGTTGAACCAGCGGGAATTAGCAATCGCCAGAGAATTGTGGTTTTGGCGCAATACAGCAGCGGAGAAGTATAATCTTCCGCTGAATCGGGTTCTCCGCGATGATTTAATTATCGAACTTGCCCATAGAAAGACCTGTGACCCGCAGCGGATTTCCGCAGTTCGCGGTCTTCCCCGAAACGATTCCGCTCAAACTGTCAAGGATATTGCCGAAG
Source organism: Planctomycetaceae bacterium (assembly GCA_009783865.1). Taxonomy (GTDB): domain Bacteria; phylum Planctomycetota; class Planctomycetia; order Pirellulales; family Thermoguttaceae; genus WRKP01. The sequence goes on from WRCR01000023.1 coordinate 10,908, forward strand.
CGATAAAACGGGGACTGGACTTGCAGGACTCCGAACTGCCGCCGCTCAACAAGACGAAGTCCTATCCTCAATATCACAATTTGACGCATTTGCTTTTTTCTATTGCGGGATCTATTTGCAGAAACAGCGGCATTTCGATGCAGTTGATAGGTTCGCCCAATGACATCCGTGAATGGCTTGCCGGCGAATTAGGAACACTCCCAGAAGGTATTATACCTCGTTTCCAATCCGGCTGGCGGGCGGAACTTTTCGCAAACCAACTTAGAGACCTGCTCTATGGAAAAACGGCTATCCGTCTGGACAGAAAAAATACGGAAGACCCGCTTGTCATACTCCCGCTGGACGGTTCGCAGAACCGCCGCTGAACGGCAAATCGTTATTCGTCATCACGAACGCCAATGTCGACCGGCACAAAAGGTGTAATGATATTTCGCCGCGAATAGTACAAAAATCCCCTTGCAAGATAAGCACGCAACAAATAATCGGCACTCTCATCAGAGGCGTGTTCACGGCAAAACTCGTACACCATTTCACTCGCTTTGGTTAACGAGTCCGGTGTCCCTCCCGCGCTTTTCATCAGTTCGTATGCGTTTCTGAGCGTCTCGGCATACCGAACAGTGTTTTCAATCAGAACGACCCGCCGATATTCTTTCGAGGTCTTATCCGCTATCGCTTCTTTGGCGGTATTCAGTTCTTTTTTCAACGAAGCAATGGTTTCTTCGTTGAAGTACATCAGCAATTCTTCGGGATTCTCTTTGCGGTTGCCGGTGTATTTACGCTCGGTACGAACCCGATTCCAAATATCTTCGAGTTTATCGAAGTATCTTTCCATTGCCGCCGCGCCTTTACCCCTGCCGAATCCTCTTTCGATGTAATCCTTAATCTCTTTATCGACATCAATTTTAGGGTCGTACATCATGCGGCAGAGGATGTAGTATTCCAAGCCCTGCGAATCGAACATATTACTGCTGCTGTCATGGTCGAAACCGTACACTCCCTGTGAAAAACAAAATCGTGTGAAATCCGCCAGATATCTGGCACTATTGCGCGGCAAACCGGCATCATTTTGGATGCCCATAAAATTGGGGCGGTGCCGCATTGGAACTCCCAGTTTTCCCCATCCTTCAATCACATCGCGTTTCATGGTGACAATGCCGAGCATCAGATTCGGTTCAACCTGCTTGATTCTGACAGGCGGGTCCAAGTATGCCGAATAGGCGTATGCCCCAACCTTGGCATCCGGTCGTTCTTTGGCGATACGCTTTGCAACCTCGTTGTAGAACCGCAGGTATCTGTCGGTCAGCGAAGGATAGGACGGAAAAGGTTTTCCCGTTTTCGGGTCGATGAAACGAACATTGTATATTTTTCTGCCTTCCGGCGGGTCGAGTTTCTGACATTCGGGACAGAAACAGAAGTGATTGTAGCCGCCGTCATTCGGGCAAATGGAAACCATGCTTCCTTCGGGCTTTCCTTTGAGTTCGGCTAGGCGGACTTCCGCAACTTTATCCCAAAGGGCAGGATTACTGACGCAGAGACGTTCCCGTTCATTGGATTGAGTACGGGTTCCATTGGGCTGCAAGGCGAAGAATTCGGGATTTGCCGCACCGTATTTTTCCCACCAACCGCTGAACGAGTGACCGAATGCTTGAACGATACGTGAGCCGCAGCCCATACGGACATACCAGTCGCTGTCGATGGGATGACTTTCTTTCCATGATTCGAAGTCGATGTTCATAAGTTTCGCACCGTCAATTGAGTAAAGGCGGCGAACATCATTGCGGATACCGCGAACAGTGAAAGGCGGCTGATACTTGCGTTCAAACGGGTCAATGAAAATCGTCTTCCGTTCCGGAATGTGTGTCCAAAGGTCTCCGCCGCCCAAGAAACGAACCCAAAGTTCTTTCTGAAGAAAATCGCTCACAGCGTACTGAATGGTCCTGGGATTACCGATGTCATTGCAAGCGAGAAAAACCGCCTCGTAGGTTGCTTTGATGAGGTATTCTTCCGGTTGAAGTGCGTCGACATTGATTCCGGCTTGTTTTGTTGCCTCGCAGATGCCGACGTAAATCGGAATCAGGTCACCGGAAAACGATTTTTCTGAAACGACTTTGACATCTGCGCCGGACATCTTGCCGATGTAGTATTTAAGGTCGTTTGCCGCAACTTTTTCATATCCCGTCAACTTATTGGGAAGAACGATGGCGCAGTTTGCCTTACCGTCTTTGACCAATGTGACTACATTGACTGTTAATGCATGGCTCACGCCGCAAACGGTCATCATACATGCGGCTGCGCAAATCAAAAAACAATTTTTCATCAGGTATGTTCCCTAACTTTGTTCGATATTACAGTTGATTTTGATATTGCGGCATTTTACATAAAAGAGCGGGAAAGAGTAGTAAGCAGCGGTTAGGGGAGACGCATTACTCGCAACTCGCCGCTCACTTCCCCTCTTGACAGAATTCCGAAAATATGATAAACTGTTGCACACAGTCATGGTTTTTGAAAACATATTGTGAAACCGGAGTACTTTGATGGATGGCATCCCAGTTAGAATTATGCTCGGAAGCGACCACCGAGGATGTAAATTGTTTAACTTTGTCGTTCAACTATTACAGAACGACAGCCGTTATGAAATTGTTTTAATAGAAAATTGCGGAGCAGAGCAAGCGGATTACTTGTTCATTGCCGCAACTATTTCGGAGGCAGTTTGCACCGGCAAAGTTCGATTTGGAATTATGGTCGGGGCTACCGGCATCGGAATGTGCATCGTCTCAAACAAGTTTCCGGGTGTGCGCGCCGCTATTTGCCATAATGAATTCGATACCGAATTAAGCCGCAAACACAATGACGCTAACGTCTTGTGTTTAGCCGGCGACATGCTGGGAGAAAGCACTTGTGCTGCTATTCTCGACAAATGGTTTTCAACAGAATTTTCCGGCGGAAGACATCAGGCGCGCCTCGACAAAATAGACGAAATAGAACGAGACAACGTGAAAAAGTCAGCCGGCATTGCGGAAACGGTGTGTCAACGCCGGCAATTGGATCCTTGCGGTTGATTCGCCGTGTTAAATTCACCGGCGTTAAAACCGTTCTGTTCTTTCAACGGCTGCCGTTTTGACCGGCGGCAGTTCCGGTTTTTTCCCTTGCGAATCGTTTTTCACTCTGACCAGCCGGACTGCAATGATTTTGAACTCGTTCCGTTCGTCTTCCCGCACGAAAAAGTCCCTGCCGATGCCGATACAATTTACGGCTGACGGTCCAATAATGAACCACTGCCCCGGCAATAAATCAACCTTAATAGTCAACTCCTCAAAGACATGCCGCGGCTTGCTGTTCTCCATCGAAAGTATGTGGGCATGCGATTTGATTTTCGTTTCGACTTGTCCGTATTCTAATTCCGGTGTGATTTGAAATTTGACTTTTTCGCTGCTCTGAACTTGCGCCGAGATGCGAAGCATTCCTCTTGCGTCTTTATATGTCTTGCCGCAAATTTTCCTGTTTTCCTTCCAGAATCGGGTCATTTCGTCAACGGTGCTGTCAAACGGCGGCAGTGAGGCGGACATACCCGGATACAAGTTGCGGCTGTGTCTAACCACGTTGTTGTCCATTGCTTCGGGATTTATCGCCATTTCGGGAATGTATCCGTTCAAGGTGTTCTGCTGTGTGCCGGTGACGTTAATTAGTTTGGCAAGCGGAGCGGAGAGAACGTTGCCGTGAACTCCGAACCGCAGTCCTTCGTTACGAAGTTTATGGCGGAAAGCGGCGTTGAGTATCATTTCGTCTGTTTCCTGCCAGAGTTTCTGTAGGGTTTCGTGCTGCTGTGGTGTGATGCGGATGTAAAATACCTCGACGTTGACAGTGCCATTGACCTCCATATTTTGCATCAGCGGCGCGGATTGAATGGGCGAAGTGCCAGCGGTGTCTTTTTTTAACGGCAACAGTGCATTGCAGCCGCAGAAAAACACAATGGTGACGGATACGAATATTAAGAGCAAACGGAAAGAAAACACGGCGGATTATCAGAAAAACGCCGATTCATGTCAAGAGCAGATAGATGTCAGCCGCCAATCTTTCACCCTGCCCAATGGCATCGCAACTGCCGAGAATTATTGCCGGGAGCGTAAATTTTGTTATAATTTCTCTCGCCATGAATATACTTCATTTAACTGCATCGCCGTTTTTCGGAGGACCGGAACGTGTTATCCTCGACATCGTCCGCAATCAGTGTCCGCCCGACTTCGATGTTGACAGTACTATAGTGTCGTTTCGCGAAAACGGAAATTGCCAAGCGTTCTTAACTGAAATTGAAAAAAACGGCTTCACAGGTATTGTTTTGAACCGCGACTTTCCGAATTTTTTCGGAGCAAGAGCGGACTTGATTCAAATTCTCAAAGAGAGGTGCATCGACATAGTATGCGCTCACGGACATAAGGCACGTATCATCGGCTGGTTTGCCGCACGCAAAGTTGGTATTCCGATTATCGGCGTTTCACACGGCTGGACCTGGCAGGACTGGAAGACCTCTCTTTATGAACGTCTCGACCAATGGTTTCATCGGCGAATGGACAAAGTCGTTTGCGTTTCACAAGGACAAGCGGACAAAGTTATCAAGACCGGTGTTCCGAAAGAACGGGTTGAAGTAATTCACAACGCCGTTGATGTATTGCGGTTCCAAAAGCCGTTTGATTTATCGAAACGAAAAGTCCTCGAAAATTATTTTATCGATGACCAAAGAGGCGGGCGGCTTCAGCCCCCGCTTATGCCCCCGCAAATAATCATCGGTGCAGCCGGTCGCTTAAGTCCCGAAAAGGACTTCGCACTAATGATTGATGCCGCTATGCTCCTGAAAGAAAAATGTAAAGAAATTACTCTGCCGGAGAATACCTTCGGCTTTGTTCTTTTCGGCGAGGGTTTTTTACGGAAAGAACTTCAAGAACAAATAAACGAGAATGAAGTTGATGACATTTTCAAGATGCCCGGTTTCACTTCGGAGTTGGATAAATTTTTGCCGTGCTTTGATATTTTCGCTCAGTCATCGCTTACGGAAGGATTCCCCTGTGTTAATGTTGAAGCAATGGCGGCGGAGATTCCCGTTGTTGCAACGGCGGTCGGCGGTGTGCCGGAACAAATCAGAAACGGCGAGAACGGCTTTCTTGTTGGAACGCAAAATACTTTTGAATTAGCCGATTCATTATGCCGGTTAATCAACGATGCAGACCTTCGCCGCAAGATGGGACAGCGCGGTCGTGAGATTGCACAAGAAGAATTTACCTGCCGCCGTCAAGCAGAACGGTATTACGAGCAGTTTGAAGAGTTAATAGCGAATAGTAAGAAAAAATGAAAAAGAAATTTTAACGCTTGCGTCCCCCACTACTCACCATTCACTCTTAACTATTAACTAAATAAAAAAACGTCCATAAAACCTGATTCGGTTTTACAGACGTTTGCATGCTCGGCGAGCGGTCTTCAATCCATTGTCTATTTCACCACTGTGTAAGACCGCTGCGGTCCGATAGGGGGAACCGTTCAATTACGGAGCGGCTTTTTTGCATGCTGCTTTTTTGCACGGTGCTTTCTTGGCAACTTTCTTTGCTGCCTTCTTCGCTACCTTCTTGGCAACTTTCTTCGCGACTTTCTTAGCGGTCTTTTTGACGGCTTTCTTCACTGCTTTCTTTGGCATTGTTCCATCTCCTAAAGGATAGGTGGTTCAGCGAAACGCCAAGTTTCGCTGCATTGATGATTAAGTTAGCGTATGCAACATGCATACAAATATCTGAACATCAATCACCAATTTTGAAAAGGATAACTCACTTTTAAAAAAATGCAATAGCACATCAAGAAAAAAATAAAAAAAATTATTTTTTTTCAAAATTTTTTTATCGCAAAACATCAGAATACTCGGTATCTCAATTCCTGATAGTTTTGATAAGCGAAGAAACCGAACAGCATCGCAACAAAGAACATACCAATCTTCACAGCAAGAAGCAGCATTATCACAGCGGTGAACAGTGAAAGTATCAATGAATTGCCGACTCCGCGGCGCGGTGAAATATAGTTGAACACTTCACGTGTAATGTGTCCGCCGTCCATCGGATATATCGGAAGAAGATTAAAGACACCCCAGAAGACAGAAATGAAAGCCAGTTGCCAAAGAAACAGTACGGCAAAGAATTTCGGATTGATACTATTAACACCTGTAAGATAAAACACATAATCCTGTGAAAGGAAAATACTCAGGAGCGAAGTAAGCAGTCCATGCCGTCCGTCATCAAACATATAAAAGAAAAAAATCACAACAGCCGCAAGAATAAAACCGGCAAGAGGTCCTGCAAAAGACAGAAACACTTCTTTCACCATTCCGCCGAAGTTATTTTTCTTGCTGTGATTCCAGCGGGGAACAGTTGCGCCGCCCAAACCGTAAAGAAATATATCCGACTGCACACTGAAAACATGCCGAAACACCAGCGCGTGTCCGAGTTCATGAACGAGAACCGAAATGAAAGCGGCAGCAACCCAAATGACGATACCGATAAGCCACAATTGCATATTGCCGATACAGCCGCCTGCTCCTATTAGAGCAATGACAACCCAAAAGAACGGATTAACCCGTACCGGAAAACCCAACATGCGGAAACAAAGGTCGTGCTGCGTCGGCTGAATCGGAAACATAACTACCTAGTCCGGTAAGAGTGATTGGCAATACCCGAAAGAAGTGAACCGGAAATTATTTTTCCCGAAAGACGATACGACCGCGGGTCATATCATACGGGCTGACTTCGATGTGAACCTTATCACCGGGAACAACACGGATACGAAACTTCCGCATCTTTCCTGCCAAGCGGCAAAGAATAATGTGGTCCATGTTATCGAGTTTAACCCGAAAGGCACCGCGCACCTCTTCTACGACTGTGCCGGTAAATTCAACGACATCTTCTTTTACTTTTTCATCTGACATAAATTTCTCTCCGTCCTGCTTTATCTCAAAATGTACTCTAACACCGGTGATTATTATAACAGATATATTTTTTTTTTCAATTAGATACAGCCGTCCTCAATAATAGCCGCCCCGCTTATCGATTCACTCATTATTTCTGATAGTGCTTCATTATCGGATTGTCGTCTGTCGTCAAAGGCAAATCGGCAACCCATTTGGATGATCCGCCATTTTTCGTAACTGCTCAAGACACACTGCTCGCCGTTCGTCCCAGGAAATCTTTGCCAACAATTCACGGCGGTGTTCCAAACGTTTTGCCTGGGTCCGTTCAAGAAAATAATCCACGACCATCAAAATGGCATGTCCCGCAATAATCGTTATCGTCAAACCC
>WRCR01000024.1 GCA_009783865.1 Planctomycetaceae bacterium
ACCAAAAGCGTCATATTTCATGCGCTCTTGAACTATACCTGAAACATCTGTCAACGCTACAACATTCCAGTTTGGATCGGCGAGCGAATAAAGCCGTTCTGCACCTTTTTCACGCAGGATTAAATCGTCAATATAGCGCAAACCCCAGATGTAAGACACACAATCTAACGATTGCATCTCTGTTCTAGATTCGAGTTCCTGCCACTGCTTGTTGAAGAACGATTTCGTTTCAACGCCGCCGACAATCTTTTTAATCCGGTAATTCAAACCGTTATATTCATAACGAATGTTTTCATTCACCTTTACCAGCCGGTTCCACGCGTCATACTTGCAGTTCAATCCCGGCATCACAGTCATGTTGCCGTTCTTATCATGCGATACCAGCGACTGAATTTCGTTTGCGGCATTATGCGAACGGTTCTCAACAGTATTATTCTTGTTGTACTGCACCCAGTTTCCGGTCTCATCGAAGTTCCACGATTCCGAATGACTAACCGAAGCGACAGCGGTATTGTTATTACTCAGCGCACCGCGGTTCAAGGACTTTATCTGGTTAACTTCATCATAAGCATAGAGTTCCGAGTTAGCCGCTTGCACTAAATCATTTCTATACAAGCGGTTGCCGGAACGGTCATAACCGTGTTCGATATTAAGAATAGCCGCGCCGAGCGAATTCTTCCAAGCGTGAGACACAACCCGCCCGAACTTATCTAAAGCACCGGAGACGCTATAATCCAGCGTCAAGCCGGGTTCTGTGTAAGTTGTGCGCAACGCCGAACCGAGTCCTTGATACGCATATTCCACCACCGGAACATTTCCTTCTAGAACAGAAGCAACGCGCCCGTAATTATCATAACCATACGAGACCTCTTTCCCGCTCGGATACGTCACCGAAATCAAACGCAGGGCATTGATAAAACAGCCGCCGTTCTTTGAAGTATCATAGCCGTATCCAATGAACGGAGTAAAGGAAGCATCGGCAACACCGCTGTGGGCGGTATATTCCCGCCGGAGCAAGCCGTTCTCATCGTAGTCGTATAAAATCTGATTAACCACGCCGCCCTCCCCGTCAAGAGAAGTGATTCTGCGGATTTGCCCCACTACAGTGTAATCGGTATCAATCTGCCGGACAGCGTTATCAACGCCGGTTCCAACTGCCGCAACCGCATCCGAAACACTACGCCCGAAGGGACTCGAACCCCTAACCTGCGGATTAGAAATCCGCTGCTCTGTCCAGTTGAGCTACGAGCGCAAAATCGGCGATATTATCGTCGGCTCTCACCTGAAAAGTATTACCGAAAAACAGATAAACGACCACGATGCCGCCGTCGCTAAAAGCGTTCCCTTCCACCATTGTCTTCGCCGCTTGCCCATAATCCGCTCCGCTGTAAAAAAAAATTAAAGAACAATCGTATAAAAACCGATAAAGGCAATTCTATATCCTTTTTGACTATTGACAAGCCCCCGTCCCACAGTTCTAATTTACATCCGAACGGTGTGTAAAATACCCTGTCCCGAAAAGTTTTTCGTAAGTTATGACGAACTATCTACTTAAGGAAATTCAAGAACTCGCCTCGCAGCAAATCCGGTTTGCCCCGCGAGGAAAAAAAATTGAACAAAGTTTGAAAGCAGAACAACTCTACAACGAAATTTCCGACTCGCAACTATATTCCTACCGCTTCGTTTGCCGATTCATCACCGATTTTCGCTCCGAAATACACCAGAAATTGCAATTCACCGGCATCGCCCTCAAACACGATTTACTGCTCTTCGCCGAAAAACTCTACAACTCCTGCAACGTCAACATCAACGAAGTTAATGAAAAGGTCTGGACACTAAAAGAAATTTGCAAAAAATTCAATGTTTCCGAAAAAACCGTCTCGCGGCAGCGAAAAAACGGTCTCTTTTCACGCCGATTTTTGTTCGGAAAGAAAAAACGTCTCGGATTTCTCGACCAATCAGTAAATCGATTCTTTCGGCAGCATCAGGAAAAAATTCGCCGCAGCGGACAATTCAGCCGGCTAAACGGCAAAGAAAAACGACTCATTCTGCAAGCAGCGCACCGCTTTTCGGCAAGCGCGGATTCGCCGTCAGAAGTTATCCGTACCGTTGCCCGCTTTCTCGGAAGAAGTCCCGAAACAGTTCGGCTTACCCTGCTGCACTTCAATCAGCGAAATCCCGACGAAGCCGTCTTGCAGCAGCGGAAAACATTAGACGAAACGGAAAGAAAGAATATTTTCGAACAATACCGGCAAGGCGTATCGGTTCATTCGCTTTCTGAACAGTATCAACGTTCCCGCAGCAATATCCATTGGATTATTGCGAAACAGCAGGCGGCACAGATTTTTGCGCTGCCTCTCTCGTTCATTGCCGACGCAAAGCCGGTCTTTGAATCGGTTACCGAACCAGTGTTTGAAGAGATACCGCAATCACGTTCACGGGCGAAAACAAAGACCGCTGTTCGGCTTTCGGCAGAGCAGGAATCTTCCTTGTTTCGGCAAATGAACGAGTATAAATACCGCGCTGCCGTTTTGCGTGATTCTCTTGATGCAAAGCGTCCGAAAAAGTCGGTAATGGCACAAATCGAGGAACTTTTCGAAAAAGCGGCGGCATTGAAAAAGGAAATCGTTATGTCGTTTTTTCCGCTAGTTATTTCTGCGGCGAAACAGCATTTAAGCATAAGCGGCAGCAAGAGCGGCGGACTAGATGTCCTGATAAGCAGCGGCAGCATAACGCTGATTCAAGCGGTTGATACCTTCGATTACCGGCGCGGCAATCGGTTCAGCACTTATTTGACTTGGGCGGTCGCCAAAGGTCTTGCCCGATTTGTTTCGTCATCGGAAAGACGGAGCGGCGGTGCATTTTCTGCTGACGAAAAGGTCTTGGACTTCCTGCCGGATTACCGAAGTGATATTCATGAACAGGAAGACGCTCAACTGGAAACGGAAAGAATGGTCTCGCAGTTATTAAAATCGCTGGATGAGCGGGAACAGAAAATCATTAAACATCGCTTTGGTATCGGCGGTGATGACGAACTAACACTCAATGAGACCGGCAGGGAATTGGGGGTCAGCGATGAACGCGTCAGGCAACTGGAAAAAGCAGCATTGGAAAAATTGCGGAATCTTTAAAGAGGCGAGGGGCTTCAGTCCCCGCTTGTTTAGCCGCCCATTTAGCCGGTACTCCGGCTTTTTTACAGAAAAAAATTTCCCGCCTCTTGCAATTCTTTTTTCCTTGCGGTAGAATTTCTCCACAATTTAATTATCGCAAGTTTATGCTCTCGGACTTCCAATTCCACCCGTGCAAACGGAGGAAGTCGCGGATAAAACGTAAGGATGCATTGCGTCTCCTGAAAGGGGATGTTATGCCTTACGCTTGCGGATTTCGAGGTACATGTTCTGTGTGTCTTGCCGTCCGTTTTGTGCGCGGCTATTTCTGTGGAATGAATGGGAAATCCGCTTGGAGCATCATAGCGTTCCCGTTTTTCTTTTGAGCGCACCGCCGGTGTTGCAGTTAAACGGAAACATGACTTGCTCATACCAAGTGGAGAAGACCATGTCTCACGTTTCTATCTTTGGTAATGTTGATTTTAATACCATTGCGTCCAATCCAGAATTCAAGGAGGATGCAGTCCGTTCTTTTATCATCGACCCGCTGATTAAAAAACTCGGCTATTCCGTGGACAACATCGTTCTTGGAAAAGCCGTTCAGATGCAGACCGGCAGCAAGAAGCAGACCACTACTTATTACGCCGACTACGCTTTGAAAATCGGCAACAGTTATGTTTGCGTTGTCGAGGCAAAAGCACCGCAGAAAAATATCGCCGATGAAAGTGTTATTGACCAAGCGTGGTCATACGCCTCGCATCGTGAAATACGAAGCATCTACATTGTTATTTGTAATGGGTTAGAGTTTGCCCTCTACAAAACCGACCTTGACCGCACTTTGCTATTGCGTTTTTCCGTTTCGGAAATTGACCAATACTGGAAAGAACTACAGCGTTTTCTTTCAACGGAAAGTTTTCAGTCCCCGGAACATGTTGAGTATAAAAAACCGGTAGAAACAAAGAATGGAGGTTTCAACAACGAGACATATTGCCGTCAGCAAATTCTTGCTCCGATAAAAATACAGCGGCAAAAAGCGAAACGGCATCACGGTTCGCATCCGTATTTCACAAAACAATCTTGGGACATAGTGCAGAATTACATTAAAAACTACAGCCGACCAGGCGATACAGTGCTTGACCCTTTCGGCGGCAGCGGTGTAACCGTTATGGAATCTCTGATACTTAACCGCAAAGCGATTAACGTTGACCTTAACCCGTTTTCCATATTTCTAACGGAAGCAAAACTTGTTCCCGTTAATACCGGTGAGTTGCAAAAGACGTTTGAACGTATTTACGAAGAGTTTGCTAAACTTGAACCGAAAACGGAATCCGAAATCAAAGCGGCATTAAAGAAATATCCGCGTCCGCAAAAGTTACCGCTGCCAAAAAACACAAACGCTAATACAGTTGACGAACTTTTTACGGATAAACAAACTGTCCAACTTGGACTTTTCAAACATCTTGTTATGCAAGTACAGAATTATAACATACGTAAAACGCTCTTGCTTTTATTTTCAAGTTTAATTCATTATCACAACTTAACGAGTTTTTGGGGACCGCACGGCAACACGGGGGCATCGGCAATGTGGATGTACACTCATCGTATTGCTGCTAAACCATGTGATTTGGATTTTCACAAGTTATTGAAAGATAGGTTCAAGTCGGTTCTCAAAGCAAAAGAGGAAACGGAGACGATTATTACCGTCGACACAATCCGCAATGCGCAGGTTATTCAAGGAACGGCAACGGACTTATCGTTCATTCCCGATGAGAGCATTGATTACATTTACACTGACCCGCCGTATGCGAAGAATATCGCTTATCTTGATTTATCCGTAATGTGGAACGCTTGGCTTGACCTGGAAGTTAGCGAACAAGAACGGCAGTTGGAAATTATCGAAGGCGGCGAACTCGATAAATCGAAAGATGAGTATAAACAACTTCTTGCAAAAAGTATCAAAGAAATGTTTCGCGTCTTGAAATACGACCGCTGGTTTTCGATTGTCTTTGCGCACCAAGACCCGCAGTATTGGGATTTGATTCTCAATACAGCAGAGAATTGCGGCTTTCAATATGTCAAAATGGTGCCGCAGGAAAACTGCAAAAGCAATTTTCATAAACGCAAAAATCCGTTCACTGTGTTTTCTGGACAATGGATTATTACGTTCCGTAAAGTTCGTAACCCTAAGACCTTAATGAAAGTCAATCTCGGAGCGGATTTACTGGAACTTGTCATGCAGACAATTGAAGGAACGATCGCAAAGTTTAACGGGGCAACGATTGACCAGATTGTACACAACCTCATCTTGCGCGGTAAAGAACTGGGTTTTCTCGATATGCTGGCAAAAGAGTATTCCGATATTCGTCCGTTCCTGCAACAGAATTTCGGTTACGATATGGAACGGAACGTTTATACAATACCGGAAAGCAGAGGATTCAAGTCGCACATTGATGTTAACCTTCGTATCAAGTATTTTCTTGAAAGTTATCTGACTCGCTGCAAGCAAGCGAAATTTTCCGATATTGTTTCAGAGATAATGCCGTTGTTGAAGAACGGCAGCACACCGGAAAAACAAACGATACGCGGCGTGCTGGAGGACATTGCCGAAAGAGTCGGCAAAGACAGTTGGCGGTTGAAAGCGGGTAATCAAAAAACGTTTGCGATGTGAGTAATTTGCGGGGGACTAAAGTCCCCGCCTCTTTGTTTTTTTGTTTTTCACGGCGACCAAAGCCGAACAATTTTATCCCTGCTGCCGGTTGCTATCGTTTTTCCGTCCGGCGAAAACGCCGCTCCAAGTACCGACTGCATCCCGTCTCCGCGGATTCTCAATTCCTCTTCGCCGGTCTTGATGTCCCAGACCCTTGCCTGAAAATCACCGCTGCCGGCAAGTATTTTCCTGCCGTCCGGCGAAAACGAAACAACATATACCGGCTGCTTAATCGTCGACCAAGTACAAAGAAGTTGATTGCCCGTCTTGGTTTCCCAAAGACGCAAGGTCTTGTCCGCACTGCCGGACAAAAGCATTCTGCTGTTCGGGGAAATCGCAACCGAAAGAACCGAGCCGCGATGTCCGTCATCGGTTGACTTGCCGCCGTATTCTTCAAGCCACTTTGCGGATTCTGCGTCCCAAAGACGAAGCGTCATATCACGGCTGCCGGTTAAAATGAATTTGCCGTCTTTAGAATAAGCGATGGACATTACCGTACTTTTGTGCGCGCTTTTCATACCTGTTGCTTTGCCGGTATCTAAATTCCATCGTGTAAAAGTGCAATCGCGGCTGCCGGAAACCGCAAACTTGCCGGAAGGATGAACAGCAACGCATTTCACTTGTTCGAGATGTTCCGCCAACTTGAAAACCTGCTTGCCGTCTTCGATGTTCCACACGAGCAGCGTCTTATCATCGCTTGCCGTTATGATGCGGTTCGAGTTTGGAATGAACGCCGCTTGATTAACACGGGCGGTATGTCCTGAAAATTTTTGCAGCAGTTTTCCGCTTTCGACATCCCAGAGATAAGCGGAGTTATCATTTTCGGGTCCGCCGGTTGCTGCCAATAACTGTTTGCCGTCAGCGGAAAACACAATGCTGTTGACGGGACTTTTGCTGCCTTCATAACGGCGGATAAGTTTTGCGCGGGGCGACATGACGATGGATTCGTCTGCTTTCTCGTCCGCAATGGACTTTGCTTCTGCCGCATCTTCCTGCTCCGCATTTTCTTGAGCGGAAAGGGTTCCTGCAAAGATAAACGCTGTACAGATAAATACAATACCGACAATGAATTTTAGTAATAAAGAGCGCATTATTGAGAATATGATGACGAGGTGATTGTGTTGATAAGAGTGTTACACAGTGTACATGTTGGATTGAAAAATGTCAATACTGCACAGGCAGTCCGGCTGCAAGTTTTTTTCACGTTGTTCGTTTAGCGGACGGTTCAACGAACCGTTGCGGGGGCTAAATCTGTAATTAAAAAATTGTCCGGCGTAAAAAACCGTCCGGCGTGGTGCCGGACGGAATGAATTAAGAGTTCGTCAGCAACTCATAAGCCGTTTAGCCCCGTTTCATAGAAACGGGCAATAGCGGATTTGATTAAGTGTCGCGTTTGTGGAGGCGGTGTGAGTAGTGAAGCCAATCCGCCTTTGTCCACATTGTGGGGATCCGCATATCACTGAAGCAAGAAAAGCGGCGAAAGATAAGTGGAAACGAGGAACATGTCACATCTACAGCAGCAGTTTGAAACGCAGCGAGGGGCGGCGGGAAGGCGACCGTAACTTAGAATATATTAACCGCGGTAAAGAATCAACGTCATCATTTCACTGCCGCCATTACTTCCTGGCGATTAAATGCCAGTTGCTTGATGCGGACGCTGCCGTATCCCCAACTGCGGATTCTTTCAATGTAAGACGGTATCTTCGCCGCTAATTCCCATTGAAGCAATTTCAACGTAAATAACATACCTCCGACACTAACATGAACTTTGCCATACGAAATAATATCTTCGATTACATCCAGTGTGTAATTCGGGGCGACATTCATATCTGCAATCAGCCAGTGGGCTTTGCGCAGCATAAAACGTTTGATTTGATTTGCATTGCCGCGCAAGTGTGTAAAATTTGGATTCTGCAAGACAACAGGAGACATTTCTGCCGGGTCAATACCGAGAACAGATGCTCCTCTCGCTAACAACGCTTGTGAACCGCCGCCGGGAGATGCTCCAATGTCCACGCAAACGTCATTTCTTAATATCGGAAGTTCCGACCAGCGGAGTCCTTCTTCAAACTTGAGATAAGCGCGGGAAACAGCATGCGGCGGTAAAACCAGCGGTGTTATCCCGCCGGAGTAGCGCGCCGGCAGCGGCGTTGTTTTGATAATCCGTTTCACGCCGATGAAATACTGTTCCGATTCAACTTGAACAACATCGAGAACCGTTTCACCGGTTTGCGCTGCCGCTGTTGAATCAAAAAAGTTTTTGCCGAGAAACTTCGGGTAAGGCGAATTCTCTGTGATGACCTGCTGTAATTCCTTTTGCTCCGTTGTGATTGCCGGTTCAAAACCGTTGGTGCCGGGAACTGCGGTGTCGCGTCCGCAAACATTTACTCTGTTGAAAAAATAGCCGGATTTAGCGGTAATCTCCCAGACCTGTTTTGCAAGTTGCAGCGGTTCGGTTCCGTTCACCTTTCCTAACGAAAGTGATATTGTTCTTGCAAATACAGATTCGGCAGCAATAGCGGCGATGTCTTCGATGAGGTTTTCTGAAGAGCAGAATTCTTCCGGCATTTTGAAGGAGACGAAGCCCGGTCGTGAAAACGCAAGACGAAAATCGCCGTGACAATTCAATTCCTGTTTCAGGACTTTTTCTGCACCGGTCTGACAGAGGGCGAAAAGAAACATACATGCTCCATGTTTTTCAGTATTATAACAGTATTATGACGACAGCGGCAGGCCAAGCCGCACCTGCAACCCCAGCGGCTGTGGTCATTTCAATTCTGCCGATAGGTTCGATTTTTTCGAGGTCAATTTGGACGACGGCAAAAGAAATTGGGTGCCAGCCGACGGTTCCTTTTTGAGTCCAAAAATACTGTGTTGTTGTCTCGCCGTCGGTCAACTGAACGATTTCATCCGGGTCGGTACAGTGCTGATACGCCGGTTTCGGCGACATGATGTACTTTTTTCCGAGAGCGATGTTCTCTTGATTATCCTGCGCTGCGAGTTGTCCGCAGAGCAATGACGCTATGATAAGTACGATTAAGTTTCTCATTTAGTTCTCTAATATGAGTGTACAGGAACGTCCCATTTCCGTATGACTCGTCTTCAAAACGGTTCGCTTTGAAAACGGCAGCGGTTTATCGTGAACAACGTTAATCGGACAATCGCTTGCCGTTTCAGTATGATTGAGTGTCGGCGGAACGATTTTATGTTCCAGCGAAAGCAGTGCCGATGCTAATTCAACCGCGCCTGCACCGCTTCCTGCATCGCCGATATTGCCCTTGTTGGAAACAACCGGTACATCACCGATAACAGCCCGAATCGCTTCCGCTTCAACTCTGTCGGCGTGTTTCGTACCGACTCCATCGGCGTTGACAAAGCCGATGTCTTCCGATTTCATACCGGCACGCTGTAATGCCAATTTGAAAGAACGGCGGATGCCTTCACCGGTAGGTTTGCTCTTATGAAGATGCGGTTCATTGGTTTCGGAATATCCCCGAATGACGGCGCAGATTTTTGCTCCTCTTGCTTCGGCAAAACTTCGTCTTTCGAGGACAAACGAACCGGCACCTTCGGCGAGAACATTTCCGCAGCGGTCAGCGTCGAAGGGGCGCGGAACAGTTGTCGGGGTGTCTCTTCTTTCGGCAGTATAATATGCTTTAGTTCTAACGAGAAAATCCTGATTGATACGGTTGCCGCAGCCGCCTGCGAGCATTACATCGGCTGCACCGCGTTCAATGTTTCTTGCCGCTTCGATAATTGCCGCCAAAGACGAACAGCGGGAGAGTGTGAGCGAATTACTTGGACCGCGTGCATCGTGAGCAATACAAATATGACAAGCAGGCATATTGGGGAGAAACTTCAACATCCAAAGAGGAAAAATTTCGCTCATAGCGTCAATTCCCCAACGGGAAAAGTCGTATTGTCCGTCGGCGATGCCTTTTCGATAAGCGGGCAATTCCAAATCAACTTCGGTTCCGATAAGGTCGCTGCCGAACACAACGCCGAAACGGTCGCTGTCAACGGAACGGCTGTCGCCTTGTGTGATGAGACCGGCATCGGTACAGGAAAGACAAGCGGCGACGTAAGCCAACTGAATATCGCGGCTCATTACTTTGATGTTTTTTCGCGGCTGTACGTAATTTTTTGCTTGAAAGTCGGGAACAGTGCCGCCCATTGGACGAAGAGCGTCATCGCTTGTTTCGATATTCAGGAAACCGATGCCGCTTTTGCCTTCGAGTTGAGAAGTCCAAAAGGTTTCTTTATCGTTGCCGATGGGCGAAAGAACGGCAAAACCGGTGATGACAACTTCCTCTTTTTTCATTGAACGTTTGGATTATAGGGCTGTTTTGTTATGATTACTAATTCGTTAGGTAAGCCGCTCTATTTTACCTTGAAAAACGGATTTGTGCAACGGGCGCAGGATTAGAAGTACTGCGTTAAAACCAGCGTATCACTTCACCGTTTGATGATAGAGGGCGAACCGGTAAGTGCCGTCCCGCTCTTTATGCACACGGAAAAATGATTGCCTCACCGACGGCAGTTTCGCACCGGCATACTCTTCCTCTATTCGCTTCAACATATTTTCCAACTCCGGCGGTATAAATTTGATTATCAGCCGTGATGGTTCGGAAACCCCCGCCTTCGTCAGCAACTCCCGGTCTGCATCTTCCGTTCCGCCTTTGAGCCAAGTCAGATAATACCGCGTTTCGTCGGCACTTTCGCCTTCACGGACAACCGGTTTCGCCTCCGAAAGTTTGGAAACATATATGACTTTTCCCGTCGGCAGCAATACGCCGAGTTCTACCCGAAAAAAATCAAGCATAGCCGCATATTCTTCAACAGTTATACCTTTTCCGAATTGAAATTCCCATTGCCGGATTCTTCCTCGTGTTCCGGTGCTGCTGCCTTTTACTCTTCCGTCTCCAATTTTACTTCCGATGTCCGGCAGCGCGTCTTCGTCCGGCACCGTTTCAGAAAGAACGGCAGCATTTTCGGAAACCGTTTGCACAAGCGATTCAACTGCGTCCGAAAAGGAATTCCGGTCAATTTCCGTAAGCGTTCCGGGTATGAGAACATCGGGGTCGGACTGTTCGGTATCACTTCCGCCGTCCTCGCCGAAAGGCATAATCTGCACCGGCACGGCACGCAACGGCGGCGATAATTGAAATGAAAAGAAAACTACCGCAGCAGCCGCAACGAAAAATCCGAAGATGAAAACAAAAGCGAGAAGCACAGAAACCGTCCGCTCATAAAACGAAATTTTAAGCGAAGTAAGAATCAGTTCATATGCGTCATTTACGCTCACGGCTATCTCCGAATTTTTTCTTTTTTTCAACGCGAAATACACGAAAAACTCCGCGAAAATCGCGAAAAATCGTCTTTTTGCTGAAATTTTCTCTCTGAAATTTTAGCGTTTTCCGCGAAAATTTTCGTGTGTTCCGCGTTGAAAAATAAAAATCTACAATTCTCCTAAGCCATTCTAACCGAAAAAACTTTCATAAAACAGGGCAATTCTCCAAAAATTCTAAAATCGATGGTACAATATGCCGATACGTCCGATATAGGTTTTCTACGTACTGTATCATCAGTGAAGGGTGTGCCTGTGTCAGGAGATAACGAAAAAAACGCAGACGATTTCGATTTCGACTTCAATTCGTTCGCCGATGAAGATACGAAAACGCCGCAAGATGACGCACAAGGCAATGACGCTCAAAATGACGGTGAATTTTTCGGTATTGCACCGGAAACCAGCGATATAACGGAAGATTCTGCCGGTCCGCGGGAAGGTCTTTCATTAGAAAAAGGTACCGTAGAAGTTGGTGCGGAAAGCCCTGCTGACAGCACCTTTGAAAGCACCGCCGAAGGCGGTCTGAATGATATTGACGCTTCCGAAGATATTTCACCCGAAGAAGATTCGGAAAAACCGCCGGAAGAAGAATCCGATACGGCTTTTCCGCCGATTATCTCTTCCGAAGAGGAAAGCGGTAAAAAAGGCAAAAAAAAGAAAAAAGAAAAACCCAAAAAAGAAAAGAAGTCCAAAGAAAAGTCCCCCAAAGCACCGATTGAACTCGGCTGGATTTTGGCACTGCTGTTATTGTTAGTCCTGCTGGGTGCGTTGATAGCCCACACCATTTTTACTTATATGAATCCGCCGAAAGATGCCGGATTTAACTCGACAATATATTATCTCGCCGGCGTTTGGGTTTTCGGTCTTGCTGCCGTATTTGTTCCGCTTGGATTTTTGTTCAGCAAAGTAAAGGCAGATATTTACAAAGTTGCCCTTGGCGCATCGACAATAGCGGTAGCATTCGGGGCAATTCTCCTGCTGGCTGAACTGTATACTTATGATTTTCAAATGAAACCCGCAACGGCGGTGCCTTCTGTGTCGATGCCGAGCATCGAACCGGCTCCGGATGTTCTGTAGGTTAAACTGCTGATTATTGGTACAACTTCATTACGCGGGAAAGTTCGTCTACTGATATTTCACCTTTGAGCAGAAGTTGGACCCCGTCGTGCATGAAGCCCCGCTGTTTCTGATTTATAATCAGTTGGCGGATTGCTTTCATGTCAGGATTCGTTATTATTGCTTCACGAATAGCGTCGTTCATTTCGATTAACTCGTACATTGCTGTTCTGCCCATGTATCCGATACCGCTGCAAGTCAGGCAAATCCCGCGCTTTCTTTCTTCCGGTTCAGGCAGCGGCGTTCTCTTTCGATGCAACTCCCTTACTTGGTCAGGACGCAGTCCTAATTGCTGTAATAACTGCGGCGGCGGCTGAAACGGTTCTTTACAATCGGGACAGAGTTTTCGGATGAGACGCTGACATACAACGGCATTAAGACGCGGCAAAAAGGTCTGTGCCGGTATTTTCTGCGCTAAAAACCGAAATATCGCTTCTACGCCGTCATTAGAGCGTATCATTGTAATAAATATACGCTCGTTATCGACTTCCTTACAGCAGAATTCCAAAACCGGCAATGCTGTCATATCGCGGACAATCAACGCTTTCGGCTCCTTAAATACAATGTCGGGCAAAACCGTGAGCGGCGTTTCGCCTTTGGAAGAATCGTATATTCCGGGAACGATGTTTTCAATTTCTTCGCTCGGTGTCAGCCGGTCTTCGACATTTATCACGTCTCGGGTGAACCGGTCGCAGCATCGGCTGAAAACGTCCATAGAACTTCTCAAACCATTGGCAGGCGGTGCTGATACGATGAAGATTCCTTTTTCGGCGTTGAGATTTGCCATCAATTTTTCTTTCAAATCTGGACGGATACCCAACGCTTCCATTGATTGAAACGGAACTTTCTTCGCCGTGATTTGCAGCATTGCCGCTTCGCCGGTTTTCGTTCCCTGCGAAACAAATTCAATACCGTACTTCGTCTTTTTTCGGATTATTGCTGTGAAAGTTCCCTTCTGGGATGAACGTCTGTCTTCCGGTTTCCCGCCGATGAGTAATTTCATGGCAATGAGGGCATCCTCCATCTTGTCCGTTGTTTTGCCTCTTTCTACAACACGGGGAATTGGTGCCAAGTTAAGCCACACACCGTCAACCAAATGTTTTAGTTGCGTACTTTCGGGCGTGAAATCAAACATCAGCGTAGTGGCGTTGCTTGTTATAGCATCGTAAAGATGCTCACGAAATTCATTATAACCCGGTGAATTTCTGGCAAGGACAAGCCGCTTGGTTAGTTCTTCTTTGCTAAGGTTGAAACCGGTCGCTTCCATTTCAATCGGAGAACCAACTTCATAAACGAGGCGCGGCTTGACTTTGATTTTCATTCCGATTTTGTTCATCGACACCGCAAAGATGTAGAAAAGATGTTCACCGGTCAACACTTTCAGATGCGGCGGCAGTGTTCTGTTTCTTTGAACGACGTATACCAAAGTCGGAACAAGTACTACCAGAAAAATTATGGGACAGGCTGCTTCGAACAGCGGCACGAACATTAACCCCAAGCCGAGTCCAAGATAAGCCCCCACGTATGCAAGGTTTGCGGCTTCACGATTGGGATTGTTGAGGCGTTCCATGTCGCCGTTCATCCAACTTGCGCAAAACACCCATAAGAAATATATGAGAACATAGAGGGTGAGTTTAATGGGGTCAACATATCCGCCGGGTCCCCACCAGCCCCTTGTCAAAATGTCACCGCTATAACTGCCCCGTTGTGCTGTCTGCTGCGGAGCGGGCGCGCTTTGCTCTCCCGAAGGAGGCGGGGGTGCACTGCCGGTGTCCCCGCCGACAATAGCCGCTGTTCCCGGATCTACTATTCCCAACCCGCCTTGAGCATTGACCGCTGCTGTGTAAAAAACGAACAGAAACGAAAAAACAAACGATATAATTAAAAAGTGCCGCATATAGTTAATAAGGGAAAATATGCCGCAGCCCTTCGGCTTGCGGCTTTGATGTAATTACATACTACAAAATGCCCGGTTCTTTGACATCGATGCCCTTGAGTGCCATCTTCAGTGACTCGATGTTCGGGGCAACTTCAAATGCCGTTGCTCTATCAATTTTCTTCGCTTCTACGAGCGATTTCAAACTCATCGTGAAGTCCATCATTCCTTCAGCCGCACCGATACGGATTGCGTCCGCAAGTTTAATGTCTTTTTCTTCCAAAATCAATTTTCGGACAATGCCGTTGAAAATCATAATTTCGACGGTCGGAACCCGCTGTGCTTCCGGCGGCGGCATACAAGACGGAAGCAATTTCTGAGCGACAATACATTTCATATTGAACGCCAATGCACTGCGGAGCGCGCGGTGCATCGTCGCAGGGAAAAGGTCGAGAATACGTCCAATCGTACTTGCCGCCGATGAAGCGTGAATCGTTCCGAAAACCAAGTGTCCCGTTTCTGCCGCGTGAATTGCCGTTTCAAACGTTTCACGGTCGCGCATTTCACCGACAAGCATTACGTCCGGGTCTTCACGAACAGCGTGTTTCATTCCGATGCCGAAGTCGACAACGTCCTGTCCGATTTCGCGCTGATTGATGAGACATTTTTCTTCCGTAAAGAGAAATTCAATCGGGTCTTCAAGCGTTAAAATATGTTTGCGGTAGTTTTGGTTGACATAGTTCAGCATTGACGCAATCGTGGTACTTTTTCCTGAACCTGTAACACCGGCAAGGAGAATCATACCTTGTGAGTGGGTACATTCCTTGTAAAGCGACGGCGGCAGATGCAATCCTTCCAATCGCGGAATAACATTATTGATGCGGCGGGCAACCATTCCCAGATGTCCCATCTGCTGCAAAACATTAACGCGGTACCGCCACGTAATACCATCGACTTCACTGGTGTGCGAAAAGTCCGCTCCGCCGGTATCATTCAGAATTTTCCGGTTGCGCTCGTCCATTATCGGAAGAATGAGGCGGGTCATTTCTTCGTCATCGATTGGACCGCGGTTGAGTTCCTGTAGTTCGCCCTTAATACGGACTATCGGCGGTCGGTCAACCTTCAGATGAAGGTCGCTGCCTTTCAGTTTCACCAATGCCTTGAAAAGTTTGTCAATTTCGTATTCCTTCTTCTTTTTGACATATCGTTCACGCAGGGATTCTTCGTCAAAGGACATTGCTAACCTCTAGTATTGAAACGGGGAAAAATAAATTTAATGCGGTAAAAACGGCGGTTTTAGAGACCGCCGTTAAACGAAACTACAGTTTCTTTATGAAGATATTCTTAAACTGCGGAATACTTTTCGGGTCATGCTGCTGAAGAGCGATGTACCCCTTTTGACTAATCCGCTTGTTTTGCCCAGTAATGTTTCCATCCTGCGGAACGCCGCCTTTTTCGAGCGGGTCGACATATTCGTAAAGCAGTTCGCCGTTGATGGACACTTTCAAAACATTTCCTTTGCAAACGAGGTGATAGGTGAACCATTCGTCGTCTCCGTGCGGTGCTTTGAAAATCTTTATGATGTCGTACAAACTGCCGGTCTTCACGGGGTCACCGTGCGTTGCGTTGACTTGCAGTTCAAAGCCGGTGATGGGCCACATTGCGTCCTGCCATTGCGATTTGACATACACGCCGGAATTACCGCCTTTGTTGATTTTCACATCAATCTTCAACTCGAAGTCCTTTAATTCTTCTTTGATGTAATAAAGGTGATTTCGGTTTCCTTTGCCGACAATCGCGCCGTCTTTTACTTCAAATCCTTCGTATGTTTCGTTGGCTTTCCAGCCGTCGAGGGTTTTGCCGTCAAAGATGGAAACCCAGCCGTCGTTCTTTTGTTCTTCGGTTAATTGTGCGAAAGCAGCACAAGCGCAAAGTAGTACGGTGACTGCTGCAAAAAGCGTAAATACTTTTTTCATTGAAATAAACCTTTCAAAATTGACAGGAACGGATTAAAATACTGATAGCATTGTACAAGTTTGAAAAATAATTTCCAGTCCCCCTTTTATCGCCGGTTTTTATGAGACAGATATTTTTTTTCGTTGTTCTTTTCGTCTGTATCACTTTTGTAACGTTCTTGCAGGCGCAGCGGGAACCGGCACCGTCCGACCCAAACAAACAGGAACGGACAACGGTCATCCCCGCCGAGAAAGAAAAGAACGTGAAAAACAAACAAATCCGGGAAGGAACGCCGTTTATTGCGAAGCGGGTTTATTTTCGGCAAACCGGACAGAGAACGACAATGTTCACAACCGACGGCAAAGAAAATTATGTTGTGCTTGAGAATTTATCACTTGAACGCATACTGACGGCAATGAGTGAAAAGCCGGACAGAGGTATTTGGCTCGCAGATGGCGAGTTCACGGAATTCCGCGGCACAAATTACGTTCTGCTTCGCCGGGCTGTTGTTGCACCAAACGTGGAAATTTCAACTCATCAATAACTTATCGAATTTTCAACGAGAACTCGGCAGAAATCAATCTGCCAATGCGGCTCCTGATGAATTTCGAGAAAATCCAAGACCTTTTCTACCGCCCGAAATTCACCGAGAAGAAGCATCTTGACGATATAGCCCGTCTGTTCTGAAACACTGCCCGACGAGAGAATCAGATTGAAAAACAACTGGAACGCCGCTTCGCTGTTCCCGTTTTTAACATAAAGCGACAATAACCGGCTGCGGTGCTGTTTCGATTTGGAGATACTGCATAACAGTTCCTGATATTGAATTGCCGTCTGCAATTCGTTCTGCTCTTCGGTAATCTTTGATAATTTTTCCAACAGTTGTGGAACGTTTTTTTGAACTTCCATATCTCCTTTTATATCAAGGAGTTGCAACACGATTTTCGATGTTTCCTCGAACTGTTTCGCACTGGCGTAACCCTCCGCCAGCAGTTCCAGTGTTTGCCGATTATTCGGTCCGATTTTTAAAGTCTGCTGTAAAACATCAATCGCCGCATCATATTTTTTCGATTTGATTAGAACGGTACCGAGTGTGCGCAAAATCGGCGGGATTTCAAGCCGGTTCGGATTCCGCTGCAAAGCGGTTTTCAGTGCTTGTTCTGCTTCGTTGAATTTTTCTAATATCAGCAGATTTTCGGCGAGATAAAACGGCGCAGTCGGACTGCTCTCGTCGAGTTCCGCCGCTCTTGTAAAACATTCGACGGCTTTTTCCCGCTCATTGACGCGTTCATATACAAGACCGAGCAGCGTTTCGGCGTTTGCCGTTTCAAGCGGTGTTTTTGCGGTATCCCTCTGCCGGCTGCAATACTCAAGAAGCAGCGGGATGCAATTTCTTTCGGAATAAGAATTGAATACCTTATCAAAGGCAATGCCGCGTTTCGGTGAACGCAGCACGATTTGCAGATACCGCTCGATAATCCGTTTTTCTTCCGCTGCCGTTATTCCGAAAAACAGAACCGTTATTCCGGCAAACAGAATCAACGTAAAAATACGGACACAACGCAATTTCAGCACCCCGCCACCGTTACTTCACCTTCGACGTTCCAGGTAATTCGTTCTTTCCAAGGCAACTTTTTATCTTCACTCCGCCGGTCGAAAATCAAAAGATAACAAGGGATTTTCTTGTCGTCTTGTATCCGCAATGAAGACGAAA